>DATEUS010000261.1:0-14946 GCA_035282985.1 Candidatus Acidiferrales bacterium | reverse complement strand
GCCAGCACCGGCACCTGCTCATTGATGAACTTGTGGTCGAAAACCTCCATCACCTCGTGTTGGAGGATTTCCTTGAGCTCCTTCAGGTCGAGCACCATGCCCGTCACCGGGTCGGGCTCCCCCGCCACGGTGACCTCAAGCATGTAGTTATGGCCGTGCCCGTGGGGGTTGTTGAGCTTTCCAAACAGCCGGCGGTTCTCCTCTGCCGACAACGCCGGGCTATGGTAGTAGTGCGAAGCCGAGAATTCGATCTTGCGCGTCAGGTAGATCATTTGACTGGCACCACGTACTGCCGCCCTTTCCACCGCACCGGCTCGCCGCTCAGGTAGCGGCTGGCCGAGTCCGCCAGCAGGGCCGCGAACAACACGCTACCCGGTGTGTAATAAAGGATGCAGCGCAGCGGATAACGATTCTTGTGCACGGCCTGGGCGTAGCGGAGGTGACGCCAGCCCAGCACGCCCAGATTGATGGCGGGAACCCAGGCGCTAACCGGCCATCCATGCCACTCACCCCAAACCGACAGCAACAGGAACAGCCACGCCAAGGTGTCCAGCGCCGCCCCCGCCGCCGCGCCTGCCACCAGACTTCTGCGCTGGCCAAACAGCGGGAAGAGGTTCTTCGACCAGCCCTCCCACATCTCCCGCAGGCCACGATACATGCGGGTGCGCGCAACGCCCACGCCACGGGCGAAATGCAGGCGGCAACCGGACCGCTTCAGCAGGCGCGCCAGGGCCACATCTTCCAAGACCTCGCCCTTCACGGCGGCGTGGCCGCCGACAGCGTTGTAGGCGAGACGAGAGACGAACAGCCACTGCCCGTTGGCCGCGGCCAAGGAGTCCTCCGGGCTGCTCACACGCTCGTAGGGATACTCTTCCGCCAGCCGGCAATAGATGAAAGGAGTGATGGCCCGCTCCCACCAGGTCGAAAGCTCCTGATCGGGCGAAAAGGAAACCATGGCCGCGCCTGTCCTCCGCGCTGTCTCCAGACCCGTCTCCACCGCCCGGGGCCCGTGGCGCACGTCGGCGTCCGTCAGCAACAGCCAGGTCCCGCTCGCCTGCTCGATGCCGCAGACCACCGCATGGCTCTTGCCGGTCCAGCCGGGCGGCGGCTCCTTGGCTTCCACTACGCGGAGCTGCGGAAAACGCTGCTGAAGCTCGATCAAGATGGCGCCGGTACGGTCGGTGGAACCGTCGTTGACCACGATGATTTCCAGCGGCACCGTTTGCGCCGCCAGGGACTCCACCGCGGCCGCAATGTTGGCTTCCTCATTGCGCGCAGGGACAATGGCGCTGACCTGTGGCGTCGGCATCGTTGGAGTTAGGGATCCTCAGGTAGTCAAGCTGTCGGAAAAACAAATCGCTATTATAATGGATTCCCTGCGAACGTGAAAGACAAGGTCACACCCGTGGTGCTAGGACTGGTGGCGCTGGCCCTGTGGTTGGGGCTGGAGGCGCCGCATCCCTACGTCGACGCCCCTCAACCCTCCGAAGAAGTGCCCAACTTCTCCCTTACCCTCAACGGCCGCCCCCAGGAGCTGCGCGACCTGCGCGGCCAGGTGGTGGTGCTGAACATCTGGGCCACCTGGTGTCCACCTTGCGTGGCGGAAATGCCCTCCCTGGAACGCTTGCATCAGCGATTCAAGGACCGCGGCCTGATGGTGCTGGGCGTCAGCGTTGACCAGGACCCCGTCGCCTACGAGAGCTTCCTCCAAACCCACAACATCACCTTCCCCAATTTCCGCGACCCGGAGAAGCGTATCTCCACCCTCTACGGAACCTTCATGTACCCGGAGACGTACATCATTGACCGCCAGGGCCGGCTGGTGCGTAAGATTATCGGACCACTGGAGTGGGATGCCCCCGAGGTGGTGGACTTCCTGACCCGCCTGCTGTAGGCCCGACCCGCTTCCCGTCCCCAGCTACAGAGAGACTTTGCGCAGGCGCAGAGCGTTGCTGATGACCGAGACCGAGCTGAAGGTCATGGCCGCGCTGGCGAAGATGGGACTGAGCACCAAGCCCATCACCGGGTAGAGCACGCCGGCGGCGATGGGCACCCCGAGCGAGTTGTAGATAAAGGCGAAGAAGAGGTTCTGGCGGATGTTGCGCATGGTGGCGCGACTCAAGCGGCGCGCCTTGGCAATCCCCCGCAGGTCGCCCTTTACCAGCGTGATGCCGGCGCTCTCCATGGCCACGTCCGTGCCGGTGCCCATGGCGATGCCCACCTCCGCCTGCGCCAGCGCCGGGGCGTCGTTGATGCCGTCGCCGGCCATGGCCACCTTGCGGCCCTCGGCCTGCAGTTGCTGCACCACGTTTTTCTTCTGCTCGGGCAGCACCTCGGCCTGAACGTCGTCAATCCCCAGCTTGCGCGCCACCGCCTGGGCGGTGGTGCGGCTGTCTCCCGTCAGCATCACCACCCGAATGCCCTCTTGGTGCAGCAGGCGAATGGCTTCCCGGGTGGAGTCTTTGATCGGGTCAGCCACACCCAGCAAGCCGGCGAGACGTTCGTCGACGGCGACAAACATCACCGTCTGCGCGTCGCGCCGCAGGGCCTCGGCTCTCTCCAGCGCATCCCCGGGGGCCACCTTGAGCTCCTCCAGCAGATGCTGGTTGCCCAGGGCAACACCTCGGCCGTCCACCGTGCCGACGACACCTTTCCCGGTCAGTGAGCGGAACTCCCTGGCCTCGACAAGTTCGAGTTTTCGTTCCTGCGCGCCGGCCACGATGGCTGCCGCCAGCGGATGCTCGCTCCCTCGTTCCAGGCTGGCCGCCAGGCGCAGTAGATCCGCCTCCTTCCAGCCGTTCATCGGCACAATCGAGGTGAGCCTGGGTTTGCCTTCGGTCAAAGTGCCGGTCTTGTCCACCACTACGGTGTCCACTTTTTCCAGAATCTCCAGCGCCTCCGCATTCTTGATGAGCACGCCAGCAGTGGCGCCGCGGCCGGTGCCCACCATGATGGACATCGGCGTGGCCAATCCGAGAGCGCAGGGGCAGGCGATGATGAGTACCGCCACGGCGTTGACCAGAGCGTACACCATGGACGGCTCCGGCCCGATCCACGCCCAGACGATGAAAGTAATAACGGCAATCAGCACCACCGCCGGCACGAAGTAGGAAGCCACCACGTCGGCCAGCCGCTGAATGGGAGCGCGGCTGCGCTGGGCTTCGCTCACCATCTGCACAATTCGCGCCAGCAGGGTGTCGCTGCCCACGCGCTCGGCCCGCAGCACGAAGCTGCCGGTGCCGTTCACGGTGCCGCCGGTGACACGGCTGCCTGGCCCTTTCTCCACCGGAATGGGCTCCCCCGTGACCATGGACTCGTCCACCGAACTCGACCCCTCAACCACGACGCCATCCACCGGGATTTTCTCGCCTGGGCGCACGCGCAGGCGATCACCGACGTGCACCTGATCGAGCGGAACGTCTTCTTCGCCGCCGCCGGCGCGGAGCCGCCGCGCCGTCTTGGGGGCCAGCCCCAGCAAGGCCTTGAGCGCGCTCGAGGTGCGGCTGCGGGCGCGAAGCTCCAGCACCTGACCGAGCAGAACGAGGGTAGTGATGGCAGCGGCAGCTTCGAAATACACCGCTGGTTCACCGCCGTGCATGCGGAACGAATCGGGGAAAAGGCCGGGGAAAATGGTCGCGATCAGGCTGTAGAAATAGGCCGTGCCCGTGCCCAGGGCGATGAGCGTAAACATGTTCAGGCTGCGATGGACGATCGAGGCCCAGCCCCGCTCGAAGAAAGGCCAACCACCCCAGAGCACCACCGGCGTCGCCAGCGCCAACTGCAACCAGTTCAACAGCCGAGGCGCGAACGCGTGCTGCACCGGCTGGCCAGGGATCATGTCCGACATCGTCAGGAAGAGAACCGGGACGGTGAGGGCGACGCCGATCCAGAAGCGCCGGGTCATATCCACCAGTTCAGGGTTTTCCTCTTCCTCCAGCGTGACTGTGCGCGGCTCGAGCGCCATGCCACAGATGGGGCAGGAGCCCGGCCCGTCTTGCACCACCTCCGGATGCATCGGGCAGGTGTACTCGGTCTTGACGCGAGACGGCGCTACCGTTGCCGGTTCCAGCGCCATGCCGCACTTGGCGCAGGAGCCCGGCTTTGGCTCGTCAATCTCCGGGTGCATAGGACAGGTGTAGTCGCCAGCAGCGGTGGTGGCCGGAGAGAGCGCCGCCAGCGACGGAGCCAGATAGTTGCCGGGCTGGGCTTGGAATTTGTCGCGGCAATGAGGACAGCAGAAGTAGTAGGTCTTCCCCTCGTGTTCGTAGCGCGCGGCGGCGGTCGCCGGGTTCACGCTCATGCCGCAGACCGGGTCTTTCACTCCTTGCCCGCTGTCGCCCGAACAGTCCTGATTGATGTGGAAGTGTTGCTTATGTTCCACGCACGATTCCCGTCTGGGATTTACCGGCTGCCTGCCTCGCCCTGTACAGTCCAAATTAGCCGGCTCGTCCATTATAGCGCGATAGACAGGTCCGCGTGTGACCGGCGCCATCACTGCGAGAATCTTTACGGTTGCTGTTCGAAGAGTCTAAGATGCCGTGACCAAGCTCCACATGATTCTATCGTGAGCTCGCTTGCCCAACACCCGCTGCGGCGGCTCGAAGGCCGCCGGCTGAACTCTTACACGTTGCGGGTCACCCGGCTGGTGCCGGGGGAGAAGTCCGGCTGGGTGCGATTCCATCTGGTTGTGGCCGTAGAGGAGGATGAGTTCGCCCCGCCGGTGGTGGAAGGCATTTACAGCGCCGGGGGCCGCGGCGTGCTTCCCTGGATCGAGGCGCTTGCCTACCACCCGCAACTGCGCTGCGGTGAGAAGACCCTGGAGCTGGCGGCGCACGGCTGGGACGTCGCTCTATTCACCGCTCTCGGCGAGTTGATCCCTCCCGGCGGGCACATCATGGTGGGCTGCGAAACGCCGCCGCACCATGAAACCTACCAGGCGTTGTTGAAAGGCGTGCCGCCGGCTGCCACCGTTCTGGGCACCGCACTTTTTCAGGCTAGTTTTCGAAAGGTCAAGTTTTTTTACCTGGCCGAGGGTGGGTGGGAAGGCCAGCAGAAGCTCTGGGCGGAAAAGCCGCTGCACCAAGAGATGCGGCGGGAATGGGACGCGGCGACCGCCCGTGACCTGCGGCGGTTTCTCTCCGCCCCGGTGGTGGCCCCGGCAGCGGCCGGCTGTGTCTCTCGCGCGGCCGCTTTGCTCAAAGAAATGGAGGTAGGCGAAAAAAATAAGAAAACGGCCGCTGACAGCTAGCAGGGCGCCACCGTAGCCCCGCGGGCAAGCGCCAGATGCGTACCCATCCTGACTTTGGCAGCCTGCGTGCACTATTGAGTCTTCGGCCAAGAAATGAAATAGTAGAGGTATTCATAAAGGGTCTTTTTACCCAGGTTTCGGTTTTTTGCCCCAAATTCTGGAGGTGGTCATGAAGATTACTATCAGCGTCATCAAAGCCGATGTGGGATCGATCGGCGGCCATATGGCCCCTTCGCGGCGTCTCATCGAAGCCGTGGAGGAGCACGTCAAGCAGCGCGGAGCCGGGTTGCTGATTGACCACTACATCAGCCACACCGGCGACGACGTAGCCATCCTGATGACCCACACCCGCGGCGTGGGCGACGAAAAAGTGCACAAGCTGACCTGGGATGCTTTCGTCGCCGGGACCGAGGAGGCCAAGCTCCAAGGCCTCTACGGCGCCGGCCAAGACCTGCTCAAGGACGCCTTCTCCGGCAACGTGCGCGGCCTGGGCCCCGGGGTGGCAGAGATGGAGATTGACGAGCGGCCCAACGAGCCCTTCGTCTTCTTTGCCGCCGACAAGACCGATCCGGGCGCCTTCAACCTGCCCCTCTATCTCGCCTTTGCCGACGTGATGTACTGCCCGGGGCTGATCCTCTCCCCCAAGATGTCCAAGGGCTTCCGCTTCGTCATCATGGACGTCGCCTACACCGAAGGCGACCGTGTCATCGAGCTGAATTCACCCGAAGAGATCTACGACATCGCCGCCCTGCTGCGCGACAACGAGCGCTACGTGGTGGAGTCCATCTGGTCGCGCATCACCGGAGAGCAAGCAGCGGCGGTGGCCACCTCGCGCCTGCACAACATCGCCGGTAAGTACACCGGCAAGGACGACCCCGTCATGCTGGTGCGCACGCAGATGAACTTCCCCGCCACCGGAGAGGTGTTGCAGCCCTTTGCCATCGGCCACTTCGTGGCCGGCTGCATGCGCGGCTCCCACCAGATGCCGCTGATGCCGGTGCCGCTGAACTCCACCGTCAGCTACTTCGACGGCCCGCCGGTGGTGAGCGCCGCCGGCTTCTGCGTGCAGCAGGGCAAGCTCACCGAGCCGGTGGATGCCTTCGCCCACCCCTTCTGGAATACGGTGCGCGACCGCATCTCCACCAAGGCGATGGAGATGCGCCTGCAGGGCTTCTCCGGCCCGGCCATGCTCCCCATGAACGAGCTGGAATACACCGGCGTGATGGAGAAGCTGAGAGAGCTCGACACTCGCTTCAAGGTGCGGGTGGAAAAGAGGGTCGCCGCCGACTAGAGGCGTGCGTTGCGCCCGTAGGAAACCGCAGGTGCGAACCGCGCCGCTGCCTTAGTGGCGAGCGCGTTCCCATCTACGCGGGTTGAGGATTCCGTCCCGCAGCCGTCCAGGAGGAACGCTATGCGCATGACCAAGTCCGGTGTTTTTTTCTCTGTCGTTCTGATTCTGCTGCTCGCCATCCCGGCTCTGGGCCAGAGAGGATCTGATAAGCCCCGGGTCAGCCCCAACGCCAGTGTTTCCCAAACCATCGGCGTCACCGAAGTGACGATCAGCTACGGGCGGCCGGGGGTGAAAGGACGGACCATCTGGGGCGAATTGGTACCCTACGGCGAAGTGTGGCGGACGGGGGCCAACGAGGCCACCACCATTTCCTTCAGCAAGGATGTCACTGTCGAGGGCGAGCCGCTGCCGGCGGGCACGTATGCCTTGTTCACCATCCCCAAGGAAGCCGAATGGATCATTGTCTTCAATAAGAACGCCCAGCAGTGGGGCGCCTTCGACTACAACGCCAGTCAGGACGCCCTGCGGGTGAAGGTGAAGCCTCAAGCCGCCAGCCCCCAAGAATGGATGAGCTTCAGCTTCGAAGACCTCAGTTCCAATTCCGCCACTGTGGTGCTGCGCTGGGAAAAGCTCGCTGTCCCGTTCAAGATTCAAACAGCGCAGTAAGGACCCTTGCCTGGCAGTAAAACCGGCAGTCGCTAGCGCAACCCTTCCAGGCTGCCATCATGGAAAGTGACCTGGCCTTCGCGCAGAGTGGCGTGCACGTTGAGTTGGAGCAACTGCTCTTCCTCTGTGGTCAGTGGATTCCCCGAAAGAATCACCAAGTCGGCGGGATCACCTTCTCTCAGCTTCGCTGGCCGCCGCGGTAAGACTCGCCCGGAGGCATTGTCCCCTTTGGGCGCGTCTGGAAGCGCCCCGGCCACACCCACCGACAGCAACTCTGGCCGATAGTACCGGCTGGCGATTTCGTTCAGCCGATCGCGCGTGACCGCCAGCACCTTGGCGGAGCGGACACTGAAATCCAGCAAGTCCTCGCCAAAATAGTCCTGCTCGACCAGGGTGCGCGCCATGGCTTCATCCGACTCCAGCCCAAAAACCATGCGACCCAGGACATAGGCTTGAGCTTCCCGATGCTCCCACTCCTCGATCCCATCTTTGCTCAAACCAGCAAGAACACCGCGGAGAGCGCTCAGAGTGGTTTCGAGATCGCCCGCTGCCGTTCCGGTCTCAATCAACAGCGGCCCGGGCTGGCGGCCAAAGTGCGGTACGGCGTAGACCGAGTAAACCAAACCGGGATCGACCAAGGCTTTGCCGAGGCGGCCGGCGTAGCCGGTTTCACCCAGGATGTAGTTCAGCAGTCGCAGCGGCAAGTAGTCGGAGTGCTCGCGGGCGACTCCCGGCAGGGCGACCATCAGTTCAGCCCGCGTCTTGCCGGCCATCGCCGCACGATCTTCTCCGGGAACGGGAGCACCGCTGCTGGCTTCGGGGAGGGCCGGGGAACCCGGGCGTAGACCGGCCAGGGCCGCCGCAAGCACGTCGAGATTGGCCACCGGCTCACCCGGCGCCACCAGCGTGGCCCAGACGGCACCGCCGCGCAGGCGGCGGTTCAAGAAGTCGTTGACTTCCTCCGCCGTAATCCTTCCCACTGACTCCTCTGTGCCCATCGGCGGCCTCCAGTCGGGCTCCGCACGGCGGAGGGCCTGCTCGGCAGCTACCCAGGTGGCGTCGGCTCTCAATCCGCTGATTTCCTCCAGCAGTTTCCGGCGCTCGCCCTCAATCCGGGCGGGATCGAACGAGCTCACCGCGAGAGCGTGGCCCACCTGCGTGACCAGCTCCAAGTCATCCGGCAGGAAGCGCAGGCTGAGATCGAAATACTCGCGATTCGAGAACTCCGTTGGCGCATCCACTGCCGTGTTTGTCAGCCGAGCGCCACGCTGCGCCAGCCCGGCGCTGAGAGCAGGGTCACTGGTAAGCAGCCGGGCGACCAGCAGCGCCAACCCCTCCCGGCCCAGAGGGTCGAGCGCGCTCCCCATTCCCACACGAATGTGCAACGAGGCGGCGGGGCCATCGCGACGTGCCGTCCGCACCACCGCGCCATTTGGCAGCACGCGTCGGAGGGTTTCCACCACCGGTGAGGGAACTGTCTGCAGCGCCGCTGACGGCACCGGCGAGGGACGCTGTGTCGACACCGGCTCCGGACGCGCTGGTGAGCTCGCCGCATGCTCGCCTGCTGCTTCCCCGGGAAGAAGGATTCCCACGGTGCGCTGCTCCGGTTGCAGCCAGCGGTGGATGTAGGCCTGGACATCCTCGGAGTCCACCTGCACGACGGCTTTGCGAATCTCGTCGGTGAACTCCCATGAGCCCAGGGCCTCGTAGTAGGCCAAGCGGTGGGCCACATCGGCCAAGCGGCTGCTCTCGAAAGCATCGGCGGCCTCAAGGCGCCGCTTGGCCTGCGCCAGCTCCTCCGCGGCCACGCCTTCTTTTTCGATTTGCTCCAGTGTGGCCCTCACCGCTTTCTCCAGTCGTTCCGGGTCGGAAGGTGAACCGGCGGCCACGCCAATGCCATAGACGTAAGGAGCACGGGTGGGGGTCAGGGCAGTGCCCGCCTGCCCTCCACCCGCCGCCTCCAGAGCCCGCTGAAGCCGACTGGCAGGAGCGGCCTCGCTCAGGCCGGGTAGCGAAACCAGGCTGCGGCCGCCGGCCAGGAGTGCGTCCAACACCAATAAGACGGGAAAGTCAGGATGCGTTGCCGGCGGCGCCCGGAAAACCATCAAGAGATGGGCCTGGCTGCTCGGATAGACCACCGTTATGCGTTTTTCGCCTTGCTGGGGCGGCTCCACCACGCGGACAGCCGGTGAGCGCGGCGCCGGGCTCAAGCCGCCAAAGTGCTTCTCCACCAAGGAACGGATCTGCTGAGGGTCGACATCGCCCACGATGGTCAGCACGGCGTTGTTGGGCCCGTAGAAGTTCTTGTAGAAACCTAGAGCCTCCTCGTGTTTGATAGCCTGCACGTCGGTGAGCCAGCCGATGATGTTATAGCGGTAGGGATGGAGCTCGAAGGAGGTGGCCAGCACCTTATCCCAGAGAATCGAGGCCGGGTCGTTTTCGTAGCTCTGCAGTTCAGCAATCACGCTGGTGCGCTCGCGCTCGAAATCGTCGGGATCGAAGAGCGCCCGCGCCATGCGCTCGGCCTCGATGTTG
The DNA here is from genome assembly GCA_035282985.1 of Candidatus Acidiferrales bacterium. GTDB lineage: Bacteria > Acidobacteriota > Terriglobia > Acidiferrales > 2-02-FULL-67-57 > DATEUS01. The sequence continues at coordinate 5,206 of DATEUS010000261.1, read as the reverse complement.
AGCACCGTCTCCAGGGCCCAGGTGGGGACGGTGGCGGCGTAAAGGGTCTGGTCGAGCGAGGTGTAGCCGTTCCAGCCGCCGCCGATGCGTTCGATGGTGCCGGTCAGGTCAGCCTTGGCAATGTTCTCGGTGGCACGGAAGTTCATGTGCTCGACGTAGTGGGCGATGCCGGTGATGCCCGGCGCTTCATTGGCCGAGCCCACCCGGTACATACAGGTAACGTTGACCAGCGGCAGCCGCCGGTCAACCTGCACCACCACCGTCAAGCCGTTTGACAGCCGAAAGCTCTCCACCTCCTGCGCCGGGACGCTCGCCGCCAGCAGCAAGATTCCCCACGAGAACAGCCAGCTTCGCTTCATCAAACACATCCTCCGGCTTGGCAAGGAACCTGCCCCACTATGCTACACTCCGGACCTCCAGGTGAGGAAACAATGAAGGAGAAAAAAGTGCAAATCCTTACCCCAAAGCGCTGGGCCAGTTGTATGGTGGCGCTTTTTCTGCTCACAGCTTGTGGAGGCGGGAGCCTGCAGGCACAGACAATCGACACTACCGTCCTGCGCTGCGGGCGGCTGCTGGATGTGCGTTCCGGGGCGCTGTTGCCGGATCAGGTGGTGGTGGTTTCCGGCAACCGTATCGCGGCGGTAGGGCCGGCCGCCGCCGTCGAGATTCCAGCCAACGCCACGGTGGTTGACTTGAGTCAGACTACGGTCCTGCCCGGCCTGATCGACGTCCACACCCACCTGACCAGCGTGGTCAGTGACACCGCCGACAACGCCTTTCCCCTGAAGAAAACCGGGGCCGAGATGGCGCTGCAAGGGGTCGCCAACGCGCGCGACACTCTGGCGGCCGGGTTTACCAGCGTGCGGGATGTCGGCCCGGCACGCGCCTTTGTGGATGTGGCCCTGCGTGATGCCATTGAGCAAGGCCTCATTCCCGGGCCCCGCATCCAAGCGGCCGGCGCCTACGTGACCATCTCCGGCGGCGCCGGCGACGTCACCGGCTTCGCCCCTGACATCGAGCTTCCGCGCGAACTGCGCTTCGGCGTGGCCAACGGCGCTGACCAGGTTCGCGAGCGTGTGCGCGAGATCATCCGCCACCGCGCGGGCGTCATCAAGGTGCTGGCGACCGGCGCGGTGCTGACCCTCCACAGCCAACCCGGCGCTCAAGAATTCACCTACGAAGAGCTGCGGGCGGCGGTCGAAGAAGCGGAGAAGGCCGGCCTTCGCGTGGCCGCCCATGCCCACGGCACGGCAGGCGCCAAGGCAGCTATTGGCGCCGGCGTGCACTCTATCGAACACGGCAGCTTCCTCGACGACGAAGCGCTCGCACTAATGAAGGAGCGCGGCACCTTCCTCGTCCCCGACCTCTACAACCACGAGATCATTCTCGAGGGCGGGAAGATCGGCTACCCGGCGGAGTACATCGAAAAGGAGCGCCTGGCCGGCGAGGCGCAGCGGCGAACCTTCCAGCGCGCGCTGGCTCTGGGCGTGCGCATCGCCTACGGCACTGACGCCGCCATCTTTCCCCACGGGGACAATGGACGCCAGTTCGGCGTCTACGTGCGCTACGGAATGAGCCCTCTGGCCGCCATTCAATCGGCCACGACGGAGGCGGCGGAGTTGCTGGGCTGGGCCGATCGGATCGGAAGCATCGAAGAAGGCAAGCTGGCCGACATCATTGCCGTGCGGGAGAATCCGCTGGAAAAGATTGAGACCCTGGAACAGGCGGCCTTGGTGATGAAAGACGGCCGCGTGTTCAAAAACGAAGTTCGCTGAATCCCGGTCTGGGTGGGCTTCGCTACCCGGCTTCAGCAGCTTCTGGTAGAATCTCTCCCGCCTTCAGCGGTTGGGGTTCGCCTTGCGGCAGCGCCTGTCCGGGGCGCCTCAAAGCTCACGGAGTCAAAGACAAGGAGCAAAACGATGCGTGCGTACGAGCGCGTGCGGGAGAGCCTGAAGCAGGGCCGGACGATTCTGCTCGATGGCGGTGTAGGAACCGAGATTCTCCGCCGCGGGGTCTACTGGCGCTGCCACGGGATGGAGCAGAAGCCTGAGGCAGTGGAAGCGGTTCATTCCGACTACATCGCCGCCGGCGCCGATGTCATCACCACCAACACCTTCCAGCTCACCCGCCGCAGCTACCTCAATCTCTATTACAGTTTGGATCACATGCGCCGCATCGGCGCCCCCGGCTTAGAACACCGGGCGGCCGAGCTGACCGCGCAGGCAGTGGCGCTGGCCCAGAAGGCACGGACCAAGAGTAAACGCGAGGTGGCAATTGCCGGCTCGGTCTCGCCGCTGAACCACTGTTATCGGCCCGACTTGGTACGTCCGGATGACGAGCTGCGCAGCGGGCACGCGGAGACAACCGCCCAACTGGCAAAGGCCGGGGTTGATCTGATCCTGCTGGAGACCATGAACACAATTCGCGAAGCGCGCGTCGCCTGCGAGGCAGCCCGCGACACCGGCCTGCCGGTCTGGCTGAGCTTTGTCGTCGGCGCCGATGCCCGACTGTTGAGCGGAGAGGCGTTGGCCGACGCTGTCCGTGCCGTCGAGCCCCTGGAGCCGGAGGTGGTGCTGGTCAACTGCGGCCCGCCCGAGGATATCACCGCGGCGCTGACCGAGTTGCGTCGCCACCGGAAAGGGCTCGTGGGCGCCTATGCCCACATCGGCAAGTACAACCCGCCGAGCTGGAAGGCAGGCTTCTATCCCGGCTTCTCCCACACTGAGGCGTGGCCGCCGGCCCGGTACGCTGCCGTGGTCGAGCAATGGCTCGAAGGTGGCGCCCAAGTGGTGGGCGGTTGCTGCGGGACTACCCCCGATCACATTCGCGCCTTGCATTCATTGCTGGCCGACCGGCAGCCGATCCCAGCCTAGGAGGAATCCATCGTGAGCTACCAAGCCGTAAGACAACGCCTGGAACGGGGCGAGATCGTGATCCTCGACGGGGCCATCGGCAGCGAAATGCTCCGCCGCGGCGTTACCTGGGAAGGCCACAAGGGGGAGAGCCACCCCGATGCCATCCGCTCCATTCATGCCGACTATGTGACCGCCGGCGCCGACGTCCTTTCCACCAACACCTTCCAGTTGGCGCGCCGGAGTTTCCTCGGCCACTTCTGCAACGAGGAGCACATGCACCACATTGGCGCGCCGGACCTGGACACGCGCGCCAGCACGCTCATCCACGATGCGGTCAAGCTCGTCCGCGAGGCGCGCGACGCCTCCCCGCGCAAGAACGAGGTGGCGATTGCCGGCGCCATGACCACGCTGGAATGGTGCTTCCGGCCCGACCTCACGCCCTCGACGGACGCGATGCGGGCGGAGTATCGCGAAACCGTCCAGGCTTTCGTGGACGCGGGTGTAGACCTGATGCTGTTTGAAACCTTCAACCGCTGGCTGGAAGCGCAGATGGCGCTCGAGGCCGCCAACGAGATCGGCATCCCCGCCTGGGTGGCGTTTGTGCCCGACTGGGAGGGTCACCTGCTGAGCGGCGAGTCCATCGCTACCATGGTGGAGAAGCTCCAGCCGTTGCACCCCGACGCCATCTTGATGAACTGCGCGCCCCCGCCGGATATCACTCGCGCTCTGGCGGAGCTGCGGCGCCATTACCAAGGCCGCACAGGCGGCTATGCCCACGTGGGGCGCTTCGACCCGCCCGACTGGAAGTTCACTGACGAGTATCCTCCCGACGAGTACCTCGAAGTAGCGCGCAAGTGGGTGGAAGGCGGCTCGACCGTCATCGGCGGGTGTTGCGGAACCACCCCGATGCACATCCAGGCCCTGCGCGAGGGCTTGCTGCAACCCACCCGCACCTGACGCGTTGGGCGGCTGTCCGCTACTCCGGAAAGTTCATCCGGCGCAGCAGGTCTTGGAAGCGCGGGTCGTCCCGCAGCCCATCAAACCAGGGGTTGACTTTGAGACCCGTTAGCCACATCACCCCTTCTTTGTTTTGATAGGCCCTTTCCAACCAGGCGAGGGCCTCCGTCCTGTCACCCAAGCCGATGTAGACCAGGGCGATGTCAAAGGAAGAAACATACTCTCGTTTCGACCGTTGCTCCAATTCCCGCATAATCTTCAAGGCGTCGGCGCGTCGCCCCACGCGACCATAAGCATATCCGAGTCGGGCCAGGACATCGGAAGTCGCCGAAACCGCGGCGTGTTGCTCAAAGTCGGCCAGCGCGCTGTCAAACATCCCTTGCTCGAGATAAGCAGCTCCCCGCCAACCATGGAACCAGCCAAAATTCCGGTCTATCTCCAGAGCCTTGTGAGACTCTCTTATCGCCTCGTCGTGTTTCCGGGCGAAGAACAGAATCATAACCTCGGCGCCACGGATTATCGGCGAGAGCGGGTCTAGTTCCCGGGCCCGCCTGATTTCTTTGATCGCTTCTTCGTAGCGTCCCGAGGCAGATAAGTAGACTGCGTAATAGTGATGAGCAGTGGGATAGTTAGGGTTGACCTCCAGCGCTCGCCGGTATTCTCTTTCGGCGCCCCGCCAATCCCAGTCGTCCCAATTCAAAGAGGCTAGCGAGGCGTGGGCTTCGCCCAACGTGTCGTCAAGCTCTAACGCTTTGGCCAGGGCTGCCTTTGCTCTTGGATACGCCTCGGTCGGTGGCACCACTCCGTAAAGGGTTAACATCTCGTAAGTGTCGGCCAAGCCCACATAGGCGACGGGGTAGGCGGGATCTTTTTCAATCGCCTCTTGGAAGTATTCGAGGCCTTTCTTCAGTCCCTCCGGACTCCTCTTGTTCCAATAGTAGCGGCCCTTGAGATAGGCTTCATGCGCTTCGGGGTCCACCGGGCGGGCGCGGGCCACCAGCGCCTGCTCGGTGGGAGTTAGGTTCACTTTGATTTCATTGGCAATCGCCTGCGCCACCTCGCTCTGCAAGGCCAGGACGTCCCGGAGCTGCCGCTGATAGCTCTCCGCCCAGAGGTGCTTGTCGGCTCGGGCGTCCACCAATTGCACGGTGATGCGGACTTGGTCTCCGGCCCGTCGCACCGAGCCCTCGATCACCGCGTCCACTCCCAGTTCCCGCGCAATCTCCGGCAAAGGCTTCCGCTGCTGCTTGTACTGCATCACCGAGGTGCGGGAGATGACTTTCAAGGCTCCAATCTTACCCAGCGTGGCAATCAGCTCTTCGTGCATCCCGTCCACGAAGTATTCTTGCTCCGGGTCGCCAGAGAGGTTTTCCAGCGGCAGCACCGCCAGCGAA
>DATEUS010000260.1:0-3608 GCA_035282985.1 Candidatus Acidiferrales bacterium | reverse complement strand
AAGAAAAACGAGAAAGCCGCCGCCGTCGTGGTCAATCCCGCCAAAGTCTCGGCGAGGAAACCCGCTAAGACCGTTGCTTCCAAGAGTAGGGGTGGAAAGGGGCGCCGGAGGTGAAGCTCGCAGCCTAGGTGCGGGGGGGCTTCATCGGCTGGGCCAGCAGGTCTTCCTTGCGGTAAACCATGTCGGCGATGTTGTAGGTGGCCAGCTCGAAGCCGTGGCCGTGGGTGATGGCGTCGGTGGGACAGGCCTCCACACAGTAGCCGCAGAAAATGCAGCGCGAGTAGTCGATGTTGTAGACCTCGGCGTAGCGCTCGCTGGCGCTGATACGGCGCTCGGCGGTGTTGTCGGCGGCTTCGATATAAATGCACTGCACCGGGCAGGCCGCCGAGCACAGGAAGCAGGCCACGCACCTCTCCAGCCCGCTCTCGTCCCGGTGCAGCACGTGAATGCCCCGATAGCGCGGTTGGAAGCGAACCGGCTCTTCGGGATAGTTCTCCGTCACCGTCGGGCGGAAGATAGTGCGGAAGGTGACGGAGAAACCCTTGAACATCGTCACCGCCGTCTCGCCGATTTCGCGCAGGATGGAAGCCATGGCAGGCGAGTATAGTGGCTGTCGTAGCCGGCGTCAAATTTTCGCTGGCGGTTCGAGCAGCGCCCGCAGCTCTTGCTCAAAGCGGCGAAGCGCCTCCAGCCGCTCGGGCGTGGCGCGCACCTGGTACGACTTCCACACGAACCACGCTTCCCCGCCCCGCTCCACCAGAGCAGAGAGGTGACCCTCCACCACGTAGGTGGGCGAGGCGGCAATCTGCCAGCGACCTTGAGGAAGCGGCTGCAGCAGCGCCGCGCAGCCGTATTTCTTGACGCCAATGTGGGCGTCAAAGAAGGGAAAGCGGGTCAACTCGAATCCCTGCTGGCTCAACAGGCGCAGCCGCTCCAGGTGGGTCTCACTAAGCTCTAGCGGTTGAGGAGGGATTTCAGCCGGCACCATCTCCGGCCACGCTCAATCCGGTTGCTGTTTGAGGGCTTGCAGGATGGCGCGCAGCGTTTCCTCTATCTCTCGCCGCAAGACTACCGACTTGCGGAAACGCAGCCGCAGCTCGAATTCGCCGTCCGGCGCCCGGTAGCTGTAAACGAAAGGCTTCAAGCGCGGTCCGGCCGTGGCCTTGCGCCCGGCGCGGGCTTCGTCGCGGGTCATGCCGCGGGCCAGCTTCTCCGCCAGCGCCACCATTTTCTTTTCGTTGGGCTCGCGGGCCACCTGCAGCAGCGCCGACTTGGCCACCAACTGCAACTCGTGGCATTTGGTGCGCACTGGCGGCGGGATCACCAGCAGCACCAGGGCTTCGCTGACCGTGGCGCGGGACTTGCCGATGCGCTGGGCAATCTCCTCGTGGGTGTAGTCGAACTGCTCGGCCAGGGCGTTCAGGCCTTCGGCTTCCTCAAAGGGGTTCAGGTCCTTGCGTTGCAGGTTTTCAACCAGCGCCAGCTCCAGCATCTCCGCCGTGTCGGCGTCCCGCTCGATGCACGGGACCTCCATCAAGCCGGCGGCCTTGGCGGCGTGGTAGCGGCGCTCGCCGGAGATGATGGTGTACATATCCTCGTCAGGGTCGTGGCGGACCAGCAGCGGCTCCAGCACCCCCTTCTCCCGGATGGAGTGGGTCAGGTCGCGCAGCGACCCCAGCTCCTTGCGCGGCTGGTTGGGGTTGGGCCGGATCCGCTCCAGGGGAATCATCTTGCCGATGGCCGCGCCGGTAAGGGCGCTGATGCTCTCCACGTAATGATAGTCGTGGCGCATCCTAACGGTGGGGGGCAAGCCGGTTCGCTTCGACACGTTCGAGCACCTCGCGGGATAGTTTGACAAAATCCTGCGCCCCCGGCGACTTGGGCGCGAAGGTCAAAATACTCTCTTTGTAAGCTGGACTCTCTTCCAGGCGGACGCTGCGGCTGATCTGCGTCTTCATCAGTTTGTCGCCGAAGACGGTCTTGATTTGGTTGTAGCTGTCGCGAGCGATGTTGGTGCGCGGGTCGTACATGGTGATAACCACGCCCAGCAACTGCAAATCGGGGTTGGGCCGAGCCCGCACCCGCTCCAGCGTCTCCAGCAGGTCGTCGGTGCCCTCCAGGGCGAAGTAGGTGGCCTGGATGGGCACCAAGAGATGCGTGGACGCCACCAGCGCGTTCACGGTCAGGATGCCCAACGCCGGCGGGGTGTCGATGACGACGTAGTCGAAGTTCGACCGCACCGGAGCCAGCGCGTCCTTCAGCCGGAACGGGGCGTCGAACTGTGCCACCAAGATCTGCTCCAACTTGGCCAGCGAGATGCGCGACGGCACGATGGAGAGGTTGGGCGTGCTGGTGGGCCGCACCAGCGCTTCCAGTGGGGTGTGGTGGTCGGACAGCACTTCGAAGAGAGACTCGTGAATATCGCCCGGATGAAGGTAGGAAATCGTGCAGTTGGCCTGCGGATCGGTGTCCAGCAGCAGCGTCCGCTTGTTCCGGTGAGCCAGAGCGGCAGCAAGATTGATGGCAGTGGTGGTCTTGCCGACGCCGCCCTTCTGATTGGCTACCGCGATAACCGTCGCCAAGCCGCGCTCCTTGGCCTCTTTCCCCTGCGGAATTCCTACATCTTGTACTTGCCGAGGTCTTCGTCGCCCAGATTCTCCAACCAGCGACGCAACTCCTCGTTGCCCACTTTCTCCGCCACCGTGCTGGCGATGCGGGAGGACTTCAGCACTTCCTCCTCCACAAAGATGGGGGCGTCGGTGCGCAGGGCCAGCGCCAGGGCATCGCTGGGTCTGGAGTCGATGGTGATGCTGCTGCCGTTCCGCTCCAGCCAGATGAGAGCGTAGAAGGTGTCTTCCTTGAGCTCGGTGACCACCACCTTGCGCACGTTGGCTTGCAGGCCCACCAGGACGTTCTTGATGAGGTCGTGCGTCATCGGCCGCGGCGTCTGCACCTTCTCGATTTCCAGGGCGATGGCGTTGGCCTCGTACACCCCCACCCAGATGGGGAGGATGGCGTCGCCGTTGGCGTCTTTGAGGATGACAATCGGCATGTTCGTCACCGGGTCCATCATCAGGCCGCGAATCTTGACTTCGATTTCCATGGTCCCCCCTGTTTCCCCTCTCAGACTGGAAACGGAGTCTTCACGTCTACATCCACCCGTTCGCCCACCAAACTGTTCGGCCCGGCGCGGGTCACCCGCACTGTCACGTAGCTGCCCAACTCCTCCTGGGCGCTGGCAAAGTTTACCACCTTGTTGGTGGTCGTGCGCCCCGTCCACTGGTCGCGGCGGGGATTGCGGCTCTCGACCAGCACCTCAACCTCCTGCCCCACCAGCGCCTGGTTGCGAGCCAGTTGAATCTCCCGCTGGCGTCCTTGCAGGACGACCAAACGCCTTCCTTGCTCTTCTTCCGGCACCTGCTGATCAAAGCCCAGCGCCGGGGTGCCGGGTCGCGGCGAGAACTTGAAGGAAAAAGCGCCGTCGTACTGCGCCTCATCCAGCAGCGTCAGCGTCTCCTCGAAGTCAGCTTCGCTCTCGCCCGGAAAGCCTACAATGATGTCTGACGTTATGCACATAGCACGCCGGGCGCTGCGAATCAACGTGATTT
>DATEUS010000259.1:0-4777 GCA_035282985.1 Candidatus Acidiferrales bacterium | reverse complement strand
TACGATTCCGTCATTGGTAATGTGTTGGAAGACGTGCTGCGGCGTTTTCTCACCGGCCTGCCCACGCGGCTGGAAGTGGCCAAGGGCGACGTGCGGCTCTGCGGGGTGGTTCTTGACCTCGACCCCGCCACCGGCCGCGCTCGCCGCGTCCAGCGGATCAGTGTTAGTGCATGAACGATCTGTTCCTGTTCGTCGATGAATCTGGAGACTTTACTTTCAACCAGCAAGCGAGCAAATACCTTGTCTTTAGCTGCCTATCAACAACACAACCCGACGCAATCGCACACTCACTGACAAAACTGAGATATGACCTTTTCCCGCAGGGCTTTCAACTAGAGCGCTTCCATGCCGCCGAGGACAAACAGCGAGTCCGAGATCAGGTTTTTCCTCTGTTGGCGGCGAGCGCTGTCTATGAAGTGGACGCTGTGGTGGTTGAAAAACGGAAAACCAGCCCTTCGCTGCAATCGTATCGGCTATATCCTCGCATCTACGAAATCCTTTTGCGATACGTGCTGAATAGGCAGAACTTTGCCCAACTGAACTCTCTACATGTAATTTGCGATACTGTACCATTGCGAAAGAAGCAGAAGGCGATGGAAGGCGCTCTCAAGATGGAGGTTGCTGCGTTGATGCACGGACGCCAGATACCGCATAACGTGGTTTTTCAGCCCTCGGGAAGCCACCCCTTCCTACAGGCAGTCGACTATTTCGGCTGGGCTATCTTTCGCAGATGGGAACGAGGCGACGCAAGCTCGCATCGTTTGATCCAGCCCCGGATAAAGAGTGAGTTCAATGTCTTTGCGATCGGCAGGACTTACTACTACTGAGGAACCACGAGAATAAGAAGACCCACCCAGCTAGACTTTCGTCGAGCCCCATGGGCTTTTTCGCTGGGTGGGTACCTTTACTATCACGCTATGAAGAACCCAACCCATTAAAACAATAGGCGAATGCTGGCCGAAAGTCAACAGCTATGTTGGTAGTGGGGCATTTTGGCCCCCCACCCGAATAAATGAAAATGCCCCACTACCGCTATGTTTGAAGCGCTGACGGAAAAGCTGCAAGCCACCTTCAAGAGCCTGCGCGGCGAGGGCAGGCTCTCCGAAGAGCACCTGGACCAAGCCCTGGGACAGATCCGGGTGGCGCTGCTGGAAGGCGACGTGCACTACAAGGTCGTCCAGCAGCTCACCGACAACATCCGCCAGAAGGCCCTCGGCCACGAGGTGCTGCTCTCGCTTTCGCCCGACCAGCAGGTACTGAAGATCGTCCGCGACGAGCTGATTGATCTTCTGGGCGGCCAGGCGGCGCCGCTGCAATTCTCCAAGAAGCCGCCCTCGATCATCTTCCTCACCGGGCTGCAAGGCTCGGGCAAGACCACCACCACCGGCAAGCTGGGCAAGTGGCTGGCGAAAAAGGGTCGCCGCCCGGTAATGGTTTCAACCGACGTGCGCCGGCCGGCGGCACGCGAGCAGTTGGCGCAGATTGCCCGGGCCGTGGATCTGCCGGTGGTGGAGAAAGAATCTTCCGACATGCTGGAGCTGCTGAAAGCGGCCCGGCGCGAGGCCGAACTTTCCGCTTACGACGTCATCCTGGTGGACACGCAGGGCCGGCTGCACATTGACGACGAGCTGATGGCCGAGCTGGAGGCGATGAAGAAGGCCTGTCAGCCGGTGGAGATTCTCTTCGTCGCCGACGCCATGACCGGCCAGGACGCTGTGCGCAGCGCCGGCACCTTCCACCAGCGCCTGGGCACCACCGGCGTCATCCTCACCAAGATGGACGGCGACGCTCGCGGCGGCGCCGCCCTCTCCATTCGCTGGGTCACTGGCCAACCCATCAAGTTCATGGGCACGGGGGAAAAGTACGACGCGCTGGAGCCCTTCGCCCCCGACCGCATCGCCGGGCGCATCCTGGGGATGGGCGACGTGCTCTCGCTCATCGAGAAGGCGGAGGAGACCATTGATCGGGCCAAGGCCGAGGAGCTGGAAGAAAAGCTCCGCCGCGCCGAGTTCACTCTGGAGGACTTTCGCGACCAGCTCCTCCAGGTCCGCAAGATGGGCCCGCTCGAGGACGTGCTGTCAATGATCCCGGGCGTGGCCCCCGAGGCGCGCGGGGCCGAGGTGGACGAGCGCAAGTTGATCCGCCTCGAGGCCATCATCAACTCCATGACGCCCAAGGAGCGCCGCCGGCCCGACATCCTCAACGGCAAGCGCCGCAAGCGCATCGCCCGCGGCAGCGGCACCACCGTGCAGGAGGTGAACCAACTCCTGCGCCAGTACGCCGAGATGCGGCGGATGATGAAAGCGATGACCGGCGGCAAGAAAGACGTCATGCGCAAGCTGGCGGCGCGCTTCGGCGGCCGCGGCCTGAAGCTGCCGCTCTGACAACTTCTCTGTGTCCTCTGCGCCTCTACGGTTTGATCAGCCGTTCATTACCGCAGAGACGCAGAGAGCGCAGAGAAAGCGGAGTAAGAACAGATGAAGGTGCTGGTGACAGGGGCGACCGGGTTCCTGGGGGCGAACCTCGTGCACCACCTGGTAGCGCGGGGCGACCAGGTGCGCGTGCTCAAGCGGCCCAAGACCCCGCCCACGCTGCTCGAAGGCCTGCCGGTGGAAATCGCCGAAGGCGACGTCACCGACTTCGAGTCGCTGCTGGCGGCCGGCCGCGGTGTCGAGGGCATCTACCACGTCGCCGGGCTGGTCAGCTACTGGCGGCCGAAGCGGGAGCGGATGTTCCGCGTCAATGTGGACGGCACCCGCAACGTGGTGGAAGCGGCCGCCCGCAATGACGTGCGCCGCGTTGTCTACACCAGCTCCATCGCCGCCATCGGCTTTCGCCCCGATGGCCAGACTTCCGACGAAGACACGCCCTGGAACTGGGGCCCGTTCGACGTCGGCTATCCCACCTCCAAGTACCAGGGCGAGCAGGAAGCGCTGAAAGGCATGGAGAAGGGCCTGGAGGTGGTGGTGGTCAACCCGGCTCTGATCTTCGGCCCGCGCGACACCAGTTGGAACGCCGGCCGGATGCTGCGCATGGCGCAGCAGAGCTCCGTTATCCGCATTCCCAACGGCGTCACCACCACCTGCGACGTGGACGACGTCTGCGCCGGGCACATCGCCGCCATGGAGCGCGGCCAAAGCGGCCGGCGCTACATCCTCGGCGGCGAGTACTCGCGCTACGCCGATCTCTTTCGCGTCATCGGGGAGGTGGTGGGCACGCAGGTCAAAGTCCAGATCGTGCCCCACTGGCTGGCCGAGCTGGTGGCTTACGGCAGCTACTGGCTCTCGCTCGTGACCCGCAAAGAGCCCGACGTCACCCCCGAGCTCATGCGCGTGGCCCGGCACAACCGCCACTATTCTTCCGCGCGTGCCATCCGTGAGCTGGGCTACCCGCAGACGCCGCTGCGCGTGACGCTGGAAAAAACCTATCACTGGTACCGCGACAACGGCTACTTGAAATAGAGGACGTCAACGTGAAGTTGACCCTGCTCCAGGTTCCTTACCACTACAACTTTGCCCGGGCGCGCGTCGGCGCCGGACTCGGACCCGTGCGCTATGTGGAGGCGCAGGCTGACGCCAGGCTGCGGCAGCTTGGCTTTGAAGTCGCGCTGCAAACCATCGAGCGCGCCGGCAAGTCCGAGGACGTCCCGGCCGCGGTCGTGGAAGGCAATACCGCCTTGGCGGCCGAGGTTGCGCGGGCTGTCGCCTCCGACAGTTTTCCCCTGGTCCTGTGTGGGAGTTGCAGCGCCTGCCTGGGCGTGCTGGCCGGCCTGAGTGCGCCGGTCGGCATCATCTGGTTCGACGCCCACGGAGACTACAACACCCCCGAAACCACCCCCAGCGGATTCTTCGACGGCATGCCGCTGGCGGTGGCCAACGGCCTCTGCTATCAAGAGCTGCACGGCCGCATCTCTTCCTCTCCGCCGGTGCCGCCCGCGCACACTCTGCTGGTCGGTGTGCGTGATCTTGATCCCGGCGAGCGGGACAACCTGGCACGCGCCGAAGTGCTGCTGGTAACCGGAGCCGAGATTCGCGCCCTCGGTGCCCGAGCCGCTCTGGAGCCGAAGCTCAAGACCCTGCGCGCCCGGACGGGCGAAATCTATCTCCACTTCGACATCGACGTGCTCGACCCCGAGTTCGCACCCGGGGTGGATTACCCTTCGTCGAACGGCCTCCGCCTGAGTGATGCCGAGGAAGCCATCGGCCTGATTGCCGAGCTTTTCCGCGTCCGGGCGGCTTCCCTCACCGCCTACAACCCCGACCGCGAGGCCAACAACCGCACCCTCCAGACCGGCTTGCATCTGCTGACGGTCATCGGCGCGGCTGCCTCCGCATCCAAAAAGCTGTAGTCTCTTGTGGCAGCCTGCGCCGGAACACCCACGAGGGGCGTGCTAGAATTGACCTGATGGACGATCCCCGCGAGCTGACTCCGCAGAAAGCTGATGCGCAGATGCTGCTGGGCTTCTGGTACCCGGCACTGCGCAGCAACCAGATCCGCGGCCGGGAGCTAGAATCCGCCCTGCTGCTGGGCGTACCGCTGGCCATCGGCCGCGACGCTGGCGGGCGGGCTTTCGCCCTGCGTGACAGTTGTCCCCACCGCGCCATGCCCCTCTCCCACGGCCGCTTTGACGGCGAGACGGTGGAATGCAGCTACCACGGCTGGCGCTTTGCAGTGGAAAACGGCCAGTGCCGGGAGATTCCTTCCCTCACCGAGTACGACAAGCTCAAAGTGGAGCGCATCTTCGCCGAGCGCTTCCCTGCCGAAGAGCACGACGGCT
>DATEUS010000258.1:0-4115 GCA_035282985.1 Candidatus Acidiferrales bacterium | reverse complement strand
AGAGCTTTGACGTAGTTAGCGACCTCCCGAGTGTCGGGCCTTTCCGGCTCTCGTGAGGGGATTGCTTCAAAAAGAAGCAGTTCCTCAGTTGTCGTTACGGTGCCCTCGATTCGGCTTGACAAGACCGCTTCACGACGCAGGAAAGGACCAATCAGAAGGTGTGGGTTGGGCAGCATCCGTCCGACACCAGCAAGCGTTCCCAATGCCTCGTGGGCTTCCGCTAGCAGCAAGGTCGTCTTCGAATCGAGATCGAGTGTTGGTGGCAGTGGGTCAGGTACGAAAGCCCAGTAACCCTCAGTGGCTCGAATGAGCTTACCCGGCGAGTCGTCTGAGAAGTCTTCTGGCGTCATGCTGCCCCCTTGCCACAATTATACGGAGGTATCACTGATAGCCATGAAGTTATACTTTTACACCAAAAAGTATAATAAGCCTTCACAGACTTGTAGTCAACTGAAAACTAAAGCCTTGTCTAGTAAAGAGAAACTGAGTGTCAAGATTTGGACTCCCCAAAACTGGTGCCGGCGAGTCGCGAAGCCTCTCCACAGTCACCGAGACTCGGGTCAGGGGTTCGAGCGCGGTTCAAGGCGTGCGGTGAAATGTCTCAGGAAGGGGGCCTCGTAGGTCAACTTCAGGCCGCGGATCTGCTCGCGCCGCTGCCACACCTCCAGAATGACTTCAATCACGTAGTCGATGTGGCTCTGGGTGTAGACCCGGCGGGGAATCGCCAGCCGCACCAGGTCCATCTCCGCCGCCTTGCCAAACATCAGCGTCCCAATCTCCACTGAGCGGATGCCGCCTTCCAGGTAAAGCTCGCAGGCCAGCGCCACCCCGGGAAACTGCTCGGGCGGAATCTGCGGCAAGAACGCGCGGGCATCGAGATAGATGGCGTGGCCGCCGGGCGGCTGCACGATGGGCACGCCCTTCTCGGCAATGTGGTTGCCCAGGTAAGCGGTGGAGGTGATGCGGTAGCGCAGGTAGTCCTCCTCCAGCGCCTCCTCCAGCCCTACGGCAATCGCTTCCAGGTCGCGCCCGGCCAGCCCGCCATAGGTCGGATAGCCTTCGGTGAGGATGAGCAAGTTCTTTTCCTGCTGCGCCAACTGGTCGTCGTTGGTGCAGAGGAAGCCGCCGATATTCGCCAGCCCGTCCTTCTTGGCCGACATGGTGCAGCCGTCGCCGAGGGCGAACATCTCCCGGGCAATCTCCTTCGGCGTCTTGTCGGCGTAGCCGGGCTCGCGCAGCTTGATGAAGTAGGCGTTTTCAGCAAAACGGCAGGCATCGAAGTAGAAGGGAATCTTGTGCCGCCGACAGACGGCCTGCACCGCCCGGGCGTTTTCCAGTGAGACCGGCTGGCCGCCGCCGGAGTTGTTGGTGATGGTGAGCATCACCAGCGGCACGCGCTCGCCGCCCACGCGCGCGATCAACTGCTCCAGCACCGCTACGTCCATGTTGCCCTTGAAGGGATGAAGGCAGGCGGGGTCGTGCCCCTCGGGGATGAGCAGGTCCACGGCCTCGGCGCCGATGAACTCGATGTTGGCGCGGGTGGTGTCGAAGTGGCTGTTGTTGGGGACCACGTCGCCTTTCTTGCACATCACGCTGAAAAGGATGCGCTCGGCCGCTCGCCCCTGGTGGGTGGGAATGACGTGTTTGTAGCCGAAGATGCCCTGAACGGCGCGGCGAAAATGCTCGAAGCTGCGACTGCCGGCATAGCTCTCGTCCCCTTCCATCATCGCCGCCCACTGCCGGGTGGACATCGCCCCGGTGCCGGAGTCGGTGAGCAGGTCAATCAGGATGTCCTCGGCCGGCAGCAGGAAGAGGTTGTAGTGGGCCTGGCGCAGCAGCTCTTCGCGCTCGGCCCGCGTGGTCCAGCAGATGGGCTCCACCGACTTGATCCGGAACGGCTCAATGATCGTCTTGATTGCCATCATTCACCTCTCGGCGCCCTCGCTGCGTTCTCTGCACCTCTGTGGTTTGCCTTGCTTGCGGTGATGATTTCGGAGTGGAATCCCCCGGCGATAAAGGTCCGCTCCACTTCGACGAAGCCCGCGGCCCGGACGAAGGGCTCGGCGTGCACCGGCCGGCAGCCGGCGAACAGCCACGGCACCAGCCCGGACGGCGTCAGCTCGTAGAGGCGCTCCCACCAGGTCAGCCCCGGACAGTTCTTGCTGAAATTGACCAGCAGCAGCCGCCCGCCCGATTTGAGCACGCGGCGAAATCCCTCCAGTAGCGGCGTCATCTCCTCTTCAGGAACCAGGTCGAGCAAGTAGCTCACCCACAACAAATCGAAATAGTCGTCCGGGAACGGCAGGGCGCGAGCGTCGGCGCGTACCAAGCGCGCCCTGGGCATCCGCCGGCGCGTGGCCGCCAGCATCCCCGAAGAAAGGTCAAGGCCGATCAGTTGTCCGCGCGGCCCCAGCCGTCGCGCCAGCCGCGCATGGGCGGCCGCCGTTCCCACCGCCACTTCCAGCACGCGCTCTTCTGGCCGCACGCAGGCCTTCTCCAACCCGCGGGTGACGGCTTCCCGTTCCAGCCGCGCCGCCGTGCGCCCGTAGAAATGGCTGTAGAAGTCGTAGGCGCGCACCAGAGCGGCCGGGCTGCCGCGGGCTTCAATCATCACCCCTATTCTAGCCTGCCTGCCGCAGGCAAGCCTCGAGGAGTACACTTTTTTGGTGTTTGTGGCCAGGCCGGATTGTGAGAGAATCAGCCGGGGTCAATAAATCGGAGTGGTGTTGAAGCGGCAGCGAAGAATTCTGCTCCCTTGCCCGCAGACGGAGAGAAGGCTGCGGGTGTCGAAGTCCAGGCGTGTCGATCCCGTCCAGCTCAAGGCGCTCTTCCGCGCCATTGGCTGGACGGAAGACCTGGCCCGCTACTCCCCGCAGCGGATCAAGAAATTCCTTCGCCAATCCCATGTGGTGTTGACCGCCTGGAACGAGAAAACGCTGGTGGGTTTTGCCAGCGCGGTCTCGGACGGCGTGCTCTGCGCGCTGGTGGAGAACCTGGTCGTCCACCCCGCCTATCGTCGCCGCGGCCTGGGAACGCGGCTGCTGCGGGAAATGGCACGCACCTTGAAGCGGCAACACATCTCCTGCCTCTACGCCCTGGGCAACCGCGGCAAACGCGCTGACCGATTTTTCCGCCGGGTGGGCTTCCACCCGCTCGACTGGAAGATTTTCGTGCGCCTCGGCCGCTAACCTTTCCCTTTGCCTGCGTCTTCCCACCGCCGGCTTGACACTGCAAGAGACCACAGGTAGAGTCGGCTCATTCGCCCCGGAGACAGTACCTTCGAGAGAGGTGCAGCGCTATGGCAACCATCAACACCCGCCGCCTGTGGCTGGGAACCGTCGTCGCCTGGGTGGTCTGGATCATCTGGAGCATGGTGATCAACGCCAGCATCCTAGGTCCGCGCTACGAAGTCGCTCAGCAGGCCGGCCAACTGCTCCAGCAACCGCGCTATCCCTTCTTCTATGGCCAGTGGATTGTGGTGCTCTTCCTGCTCAGCGCCATCGTCGCCCGCTTCTACGTCTGGGTGCGCGGCACCCTGGGCCCCGGCCCGCTGACCGCCTTCCGAGTTGGGTTGATGGTCGGCTTCGCCGCCGGCTTCCCCGGCAACTTCGCCACCGCTACTTGGTTCCCCCTCAGCCGGTTCTTTCCGCTCTGGTGGCTGCTCGAGTTGTGGCTGGGCGCTGTGTTAGCGGCCATGGTGGCCGGCTATCTATACAAGGATTAGCGGCGGCGCTGGAGTCGCATCTTCGGCCCGGAGTCGGAGAAACCAATGCCGCGTAAAAAGACAGCGGCGCAACCTTTCTCTTTTCGCCCCCACCCTCACCTTTACGAGATCAACACCTGGGTCTGGCTCGAAGAGTTATCCGCTAAGCACGGCCGCAAGCTGACTCTCGGCGGGGTCCCGGAGCAAGAATGGGACGCGCTGGCGGCGCGATGCTTCGACTTCATCTGGCTGATGGGCATCTGGAAACGCAGCCCCGCCAGCCGGAAGATTGCCCGCGCCGTCCCCTCGCTGGCCCCGCGCTATGAGGAGGCGCTGCCCGGGTGGACGCCCGCGGATGTGGTGGGTTCACCCTACGCCGTCCACGCCTACCGGCTCGACCCGCGCCTGGGCA
>DATEUS010000257.1:0-4378 GCA_035282985.1 Candidatus Acidiferrales bacterium | reverse complement strand
GCTATTGCCGCCCTGGGCAACATCGATTTCCTTGCCGGCGTTACCGGCGACGCCCGCCACATCGTCGAGGGCGCCACTGCCGCGGGCATGAGTCCGCAGCGCGCGCGCTTTTTCGATACCAAGGAGGCCGCGGCGGATTGGCTCGGCGCGACGCTTGAGCCCGGCGACTGGGCGCTGTTGAAAGCCTCGCGCGGCGTCGCACTGGAGACCGTGCTGGAAGCGCTGGAAAAGCGCTTCGCGGCCGACGGGCCGGCGGCCACGCTGTCGGCAACACCGGCGGGCGCGCCCAGAGCCGCCGGCGGGCAGAAGGAGTAGGGCTGTGCTCTATCACATCCTCTACGAGTGGCTGCAGCCCTTCTTCGGCCCGCTGAACGTCTTCCGTTACATCACCGTGCGGACGGCCTTCGCCAGCCTGACGGCGCTTGTGCTGATGTTGTTTCTCGGCCCCTGGCTCATCCGCCGCCTGAAGGAATTCCAGGTGGGGCAGTTCGTGCGCGAAGAGGTTCCCGCCCATCATCCCAAGGCGGGCACACCGACCATGGGCGGAGTGCTCATCATCATCGCCATCGTCGTCCCCGCCGTGCTGTGGACGAACCTGACCAACCCTTTCCTCTGGCTGGTGCTGTTTGCCTTGTTGGCCTATGGCGCCATCGGCTTCGCCGACGATTACACCAAGACCGTCCGTCGGCAAAGCCTGGGCCTGCGCGCCCGCACCAAGTTCTCCCTGCAGGTGGTGGCGGCGGTCGCGGTCGGAGCCGTACTGTTGTTCCTGCGCGACGGGCTCTACTCCACCGAAATTCTCTTTCCCTTTTTCAAGAAGCTGCGTCCCGACCTGGTGATCGATTCCTGGCTTCACGGCTGGTACCTCTATCCGCTGGCGGTCTTGCCGTTCCTGATTTTTCTCATCCTGGTGCTGGTGGGTTGCTCGAACGCGGTCAATCTCACCGACGGACTCGACGGCCTGGCCATCGGCTGCGTGGCCATTGCCACCGGCGCCCTGACCGCGCTCACCTACGTCAGCGGCCACGCCCGCTTTGCCGACTACCTCGACCTGGCGCGGATGCCCCAGGTGGGCGAGCTCGCCGTCTTATGCGGCGCCATGACCGGGGCCAGCCTGGGCTTCCTCTGGTACAACGCCCACCCGGCCGACATCTTCATGGGCGACGTGGGTTCGCTCTCGCTCGGGGGAGCCATCGGCACGGTGGCGGTCATCATCAAGCAGGAAATCCTGCTGTTTTTTATCGGAGGCATCTTCGTCATCGAAGCGCTGTCAGTGATTATCCAGGTGGCTTCCTTCAAGCTCTGGGGCCGGCGCGTCTTCCGCATGGCGCCGCTGCATCACCATTTCGAGCTGCTGGGCTGGACGGAATCAAAAATCATCATCCGCTTCTGGATTGCCGCCCTGGTGTTCGCACTGTTTTCGCTGAGCACGCTGAAACTGCGATGAAAGAGATGGAGCTGACGGGCAAACGCGTGTTGGTGGTCGGGCTGGCCCGGACGGGTGTGGCAGCGGCGCGTTTTCTGGCCGCGCGCGGCGCCCGGGTGACGGTCAGTGAACAACGCCCGGCTGACGCCTTTGCGGCCGAACTCGCCGCCCTGCAGCCGCTGGGTGTCGAGGTGGAGTGCGGCGGCCACAGCGAAGCGCGCTTCCTGGCGGCCGACCTGATTGTCCCCAGCCCGGGCGTGCCCCTGACCCTGCCGGCGCTGGCGGCGGCGCGGGGGAAGGGAATCGAGATCATCAGCGAGCTGGAATTGGCCTGGCGCTTCTTGCGCGGCACAGTGGTCGCGGTCACGGGCTCGAACGGCAAGACCACTACCGTCTCCCTGCTGGGCAAGATTTTCGCCGACGCCGGCCGCCGGGTGCAGGTGGGCGGCAATATCGGCACGCCGCTGATTCATCTGGTGGAGAGCGCGCGCGACGACAGCGTCAACGTTGTCGAAGTCAGCAGCTTTCAGCTCGAAGCCATCACCAGCTTCCGGCCGCGGGTGGCGGCGCTGCTCAACATCACCCCCGACCACCTCGACCGCCACGCCGCCATGGGCGAGTACGTGGCCGCCAAGGCCCGTCTGTTCGGCTACCAGCGCGGCGACGACTTTGCCATCTTCAACGCCGACGACCACACCTGCGCCGAGCTGGCGCCGGAAGTCCGCGCCCAGCGCTTCTGGTTCAGCCGCCGGCGCGGTCTGGACGTGGGCACCTTTCTCCGCGACGATTGGGTGGTCTTCGCCAACGGCCCCCAGCAGGAAAGCGTGCTGCCCCGTCAGGAAATCCCTCTGCTGGGCGCGCACAATCTGGAGAACGTGCTGGCGGCGGTGTGCGCGGCGCGGCTGCTGGAGGTGCCGGCGGCGGCGATCCGCCGGGCTGTGGCTGGCTTCGGCGGCGTGGAGCACCGCCTGGAATTTGTTGCCGAGATTGACGGGGTGCGCTACTACAACGACTCCAAGGCCACCAACGTCGATGCGGCGGTCAAGGCCCTGGAAGCTTTTCCCGGCAACCTGCTGGTGATTCTGGGCGGCAAGGACAAGGGCGGCGACTTCCGGCCCCTGCAGACGCTGCTGCGGGAGCGAGCGCGGCGGGCGCTGCTGATCGGGGCGGCGCGGGAGAAGATCGCCGGGCACTTGGGCGAGAGCGTGCCCACTGAAATCCTGGAGACCTTGCCCGAGGCGGTGGCGCGGGCGGCGGAGTTGGCCGCGCCCGGCGACGTTGTGCTGCTGGCGCCTGCCTGCGCCAGCTTCGACCAGTTTGAGAATTTCGAGCACCGCGGCCGCGTCTTCAAGGACGAGGTGCAGCGGCTGGCGCTGAAGAAAGTGCACTAGACCATGGCCAAACGCTACCGACCCGACCGGGTGCTGTTCGCCGCCACTCTGGCGCTGCTGATGCTGGGGGTGGTGATGGTGTTCAGCGCCTCGGCTGTCTACGCCGCCGAACTGTTCGGCCACCCGGCCATGTTTTTGCTGCGCCAGGCGATGTGGCTGACGCTGGGGCTGGGCGGGCTCTATCTGATGCTGCAGCTCGACTACCGCAAGCTCTGCCAGCCCACGGTAGTGTTCCCCGCGCTCTCGGTGGTGTGCGTGCTGCTACTGGTGGTGCTGTTTCTCGACCCCGCGCGCGGCACCCACCGCTGGATTCGCTGGGGGATGTTCTCGGTGCAGCCCTCGGAGCTGGCCAAGCTGGTGCTGATTCTCTTTCTGGGGTATTTCCTCGAGCGGCGCCGGCACGCGGTCAACGACGTGCACGGCACGCTGCTGCCGGCGGCCTTTATCACCACGGTGCTGGTGGGGCTGGTGGTAATTGAGCCTGACCTGGGCACGGGCGCGGTGCTGGCACTGATTGCCGGCGCGATGTTCTTCGCCGCCGGAATACGCATTCACTATCTGGCCTATCTGGGGCTGGCGGCGTTGCCAGCGGCCTATTTTCTGATTGTGCGCGTTCCCTATCGGCTGGCGCGGATCCAGGCGTTCGTCGACCCCTACTCCGACCCGCAGGGCTCAGGCTTCCAGACCATCCAGTCTCTCTTGGCGGTGGGCTCGGGTGGCGCCACCGGCGTGGGGCTGATGGATGGCAAGCAGAAGCTCTTCTATCTGCCGGAGGCACACACAGATTTTATCTTTGCTGTAGTGGGAGAAGAGCTGGGCTTGATCGGCGCCGCCCTGGTGGTGATTCTCTTTGGGGTGTTCTGCTGGCGCGGGCTGCGGATCGCGGCGCGGGCGCCGGACGGACTGGCGCGGCTGCTGGCGGTGGGCGTAACCACGATGGTGGTGGGGCAGGCGCTCATCAATCTGAGCGTGGTGCTGGGCGTGCTGCCCACCAAGGGGATTGCGCTGCCGTTCATCAGCTATGGCGGCAGCGGCTTGTTGGTGATGTTGCTGGGGACGGGCTTGCTGCTCAATATTAGTCAGCATGTGGATTGATGTCGGAATGAGGCGATGAAGGTGATGATTGCGGGCGGCGGAACCGGCGGGCACGTTTTTCCCGCGCTGGCGGTGGCGGAAGAAGTCCGACGCCGCAACCCCGCCAACGAGATTCTCTTTGTGGGGACGGAGACAGGGCTGGAGGCGCGGGTTGTGCCGGCGGCCGGTTATCCCTTGCGCACCCTGCCGGCTGCCGGGGTCAAGGGCGTGAGCCTCACATCCAAGCTGCGGAGCCTGGCGCTGGTTCCGCGCAGTTTGTGGGGGAGCCACTGCCTCCTGCGCGAGTTCCGTCCCCACGCTGTTTTTGGTGTGGGCGGCTACGCCTCCGGCGCCGCTATGTTGACCGCGGCGCTGGAGGGCTGGCCCACGGTTCTCTTTGAACCTAATGCTGAGCCGGGTCTGACCAATCGCTTGCTGGCCCCGTGGGTGCGACGGGCGGCGGTGGCTCATGCGACCACCGCCGCCC
>DATEUS010000256.1:0-2620 GCA_035282985.1 Candidatus Acidiferrales bacterium | reverse complement strand
ACCATCCAGAAAGGAATGGTGCTGGCGATTGAGCCGGGGGTTTACTGGGAAGGCGGCGGTGGGCTACGCCTGGAGGATAATTTCTGGATTACCGACACCGGCAACGAAAAGCTCTGCACTTATCCGGATGACTTCCGTTTCTAGCGCGCAAGACAAAGGAGGCAGACCTTGATGGACTCCAAGCTGGCAGAAAAAATCCTCGCCTGCGTCAGCGAGGAGCGCATTGTCTCCATGGCCTGCGACGTCATCAACATCCCCAGCCCCACCGGCGAGGAAGGGGCGATGGCCGCCTACATGCGCCGGGCGATGGAAGAGCTCGGTCTGGCGGTGAGCTGGCAGGAGGTGGAAGAGGGGCGGCCCAACGTCGTTGGCCGCTGGGAAGGGCAGGGTGCGGGCAAGAGCCTGATGTTCAACGGCCACATGGACACCTCCAACACCGGTCGCGAGCCGCACCTGACCGGCATCGGTTACAAGCCTCACACCGTGGTCAAGGACGGTCTCATCTACGGCCTCGGCATCTACAACATGAAAGGGGCGCTGGTCTGCTACCTGCAGGCGGTGCGGGCGCTCCAGGAAGCGGGCGTCCGGCTCGACGGCGACGTCATCGTCGCCGCCGTCGTCGGCGAGATCGAGAAGTCGCAGTGGGGCGACGAGTTCATCGGCAAGGAGTACCGCGGCTACGGCGTCGGCAGCCACTACTTGGTCTGCCATGGCGTGGTGCCGGATATGTGCATCCTGGGCGAGCCCACCGACATGCAGCTTGTGCTCGGCCATTGCGGCTCGCTGTGGGCGCGGCTCTCCACCCGCGGCCCCTATATGCACACTGGCTTCACCATGGGCCGGCAGGGGGAGAATTCCATCCGGCGGATGCACGACGTCTTGGCGGACGTGCTGAAGTGGATCGCCGCCTGGGAGCAGAAAGCTGCCTACGGCGACAAGCCCGGCGTGGTCAACCTGGGCAGCATCCGCGGCGGCCACCCGTGGCGGGCCAGCCGCACCCCCGAGCGCACCGATCTGTTTCTCGACGTGCGCGTGCCGCCCACCATGCCCTTGGCGCAGGCGCGCCGCGAGCTGGCGCAGTTGGTGCGACAGTTGCGCGAACGCTACCCCGACTACGGGCTCGAGTTCGAGACCTTCGTTTCGGTGCCGGGGGCGGAGATCAGCGGCGACCACGAAATGGTCAGAGCGATTGAAGCCAGCCACCGCCAGGTGCTGGGCGAGGCCCCGCGGCGCGGCACCGTGGTGTGGTGCTCGGACGCTTCGGTTCTGACGCGCTTCGGGATTGAAACCGTCAACTACGGCCCCTCCAGCGGCCCCCGCGACGCCGAGGGGGAAAAGGTGCGCATCAAGACCCTGGTTGACGTCACCAAGGTCTACGCCCTGACCATCGCCCAGATTTGCGGCGCCCGCTGAAACAGCGGTTTGGTTGACAGTCTCGCCGCCGCGTTCATATACTGCGCACGCTCACGGTTCAGCGACACGCAGAGGAAGGTTCACCGTCCGTCATGCGACTCGTTACCTTTGAAGATTCGGCTCGCCGCAGCCGCAGCGGTGCCCTGACGCCCGACGGCCGCATCGTCGACCTCAACACTGCTTATGCTCTCTACCTGCGCGACGCGGAGGGCGAACCGGCGTTCAGCCGCGTGGCTGAGGCGCGCGTGCCTACGCTGATGCGGGGGCTTTTTGAAGGCGGCGACCGGAGTCTGGAAGCCGCCCGGGCCGGCTTCGACTACGTGGTGCAACAGGGCGAAGGGGTTGCGGGGCCGGCGGGTGAGCCTGTGGTCTATCGTCGCGAGGCGGTGCGGCTGAAAGCGCCCATCAAGCCCATCAAGTTCTTCCACACCGCCGGCAATTTCCGCGAGCACCACGAAGAGGCGCAGAAGGCGGGCTTCTCCCATCCCATCTTGCCCTGGATTGTGTTCTTTCAGAACGTCGATGCCATCATCGGCCCCGACGAGCCGGTGGTCTACCCCCGCCACCTGACCGAAGAGCTTGACTACGAGTTGGAGCTGGCGGTGGTGGTGAAGAAAGCCGGCAAGCACTTCACTCCCGAGCAGGCCAAAGACTACATCGGCGGCTATGTGATTTTCAACGACATCACTGCTCGCGACATCCAGCGCCAGGAGATGAAGTCGGGCGTCTTCAGCCTGAGCAAGGGTATCGACACCTTCTGCCCGCTGGGCCCTCACATCGTCACCGCCGATGAAATCAAAGACCCGCACAACCTGGCCATGGAGCTGCGCGTCAACGGCGAGGTGCGGCAGAAGTCGCACACCAGCAAGATGTCGGTGACGATTCCGGAGATTCTCTCCCACTACTCGCCGATGGGCTACAGCGCCGGCGACGTCGTTTCCACCGGCACTGTCTCCGGCGTGGCCGCCTTCAGCGGCGACCCCAAGGCCTGGTACTTGAAGCCCGGAGACGTGATGGAGTGCGAGATCGAAAAGATCGGGGTGCTGAGGAATCCGGTCATCTCGTGGGAAGAGGCGTACGGGAAGAAGAATGCAAAATTAAAAATGCAAAATGCAAAAGAAAAACCGTAGAAAATGCGGAGAAGGAAGCAGAACGGCATCTGGGTAAGCGCGCTGAACGCGCGCGGGCGGCTGCGCCGCACGAAGCC
>DATEUS010000255.1:0-6990 GCA_035282985.1 Candidatus Acidiferrales bacterium | reverse complement strand
GAGAGCTTGTTCTGCGCCGAAGCGATACCCAGCGAGCCGATCATCATCGTGGTCAGCGCATTGGCGAACTTGCTCTTGAACATTGAGCCTTCGCAGGCCACTACGCCGTGGTGGCGCGGCACTTCGCGGTAGAGAAAAGGTGGGAAGACATCGGGCAAGCGTACCTGGGTGGCGTGGGCGAAATAGCCGCGGGTGAAGTCGAAGTTCTGGGTCATCACGGTGAACTTGGCCTTGTCACCCAGGAGATGGTGGACCTGGCGGAGCATCTCCTCCACGCGCACGTCCGATCCGGTGTTGCGGGTGCCGTTGTAGCCGGCGAAGAGCAGCCGGAGTTTCTCCCCCGGCTTCCAGGGGCGACCAGCCCCCAGAATCCATTTGAACTTCGCCAGCTCAATGAGGCCGCTGACCCAGGCCTCGAGCACCAAGTCCATCATCCGGGCACTTCTCCGGCCGCCTCGGGCCACTCCTGGTAGTTGTAGGTGAAGCGATTTTCCTGGCTGAACTTGAGCAGCGGGTAGCTGTAACGGGAGAAAGGCGCGGGCGTGCGACCCAACTCCGATACTACTCGGGCGTTGTCGAACACCGTGTTCCAAACCAGATAGGGGAGAAAAACCTTCAGCAGCGAGGCGCCGTAGCCGATAGCGGTGCCGCGCCAGTCGGCCAGCCGATTGACCCCCCAGGTGAATGGCCCCTCCAGGCGCGGCAGATAGAGTGGCTTTCCCCTGCCCTCGGCCCGGCCCAAAGCGTCGGTGAGTTCCCCGTAGGTTTCCGAGCTGGTGCCGGAGGAGAGGTGGTAGGTGTCGTAGGCTGGCTTCTCCTTTTGGTGCAGGGCGACGACCGATTCCGCCACAAAATCCACCGGCACGATGTCCACCCGGTCGGTGGGCCGAAAAGGCAACAGAGGCAAACCAGCAAGAAACACAAAGGCACGCACCATATCAAACTGGGTGGTCTCGGGCCGACGGCTGTCGCCCAGCACAATACTGGGGCGGAAAATGGTGCGGGGGGTGTCGGGCAGCAGGGTTCGGATCATGTGCTCGCAGAACTTCTTGGTGCGGGCGTAGGGATCGTAGTCCGACCGCTCCCAATCGATGGCCTCGTCCTCCCGGACCACTTCGTTGGAGCGCTGTCCGGCCACAGCGACGGTGCTGACATGACTGAAGCGGCGCAGGCCGTGCTGGTCGCGAGCCGCTGTCGCCAGCCTGATTACCTCCAGCGTGCCTCGCAGATTGACGTTCAAACAGCTCTTCTCCGACCGGCGGTTCAGGGAAGCAGCGCAGTGAAGGACGGAGTCGGTGGAAGCGACCAAGCGACGATAGTCGTCCTCCGCCAAGCCAAATCGGCTGTCGGTCAAGTCGCCGCGAAAGATGGTGATGCGCGAGCGCAGGCAGTGGTGGAAGCGGGGAAAATCCAGGTGGAGTTGCAGCGCCCGCCACAAGCGCAGTTCGGCCTCGCGCTCGTTCTGGGCGCGAACGAGCAAGTTGAGCGGGTCGCTGTGGCGTTCGAGCAACTCCGCCACCAGGTGGGCGCCGATGTAACCGGTGGAGCCGGTTAGGAAGACGGCCATGGGGCTTCAGAGACCAATGACTCGTCGCCGGGGCAGGTGGAGGTGCCGGGTGCGGAAGCAGGCGCGAACTGCAAGCTGCGCCGGGGCCGGGCTTCGAGCGGGCGTCCCTCCAGCAGCGGGTAACACCACTTGCGCAGGGCCGGCACGTGGATGTTGATCCAGTAGTCCCACCAATCGAGCGACAGCACGTCGTAGGCGAAAGCGTTTTTCTCCTCGGCCGGGAGCGCATGGGAGAGCAGCTCCACGTTTTCCGCCTCGAAGACGTGCTGATTGTGAAGGATAAAGGGCTCGTAAAGTTCGATGAGTTTTTCCACCCGGGCCAAGTCGCGCTCCCGGCGCGCCAAGGGCGGGCGGGGAAAAAGGGGAGACACCAGTTGGTTGATAAAGCGCACGATCATCTTCTGTCGGGGAGCGGAGAATTTCTGGTAGCGCTCTTTGGAGACCGGGATGGAATCGAAGCGCATGCGCAGCCAGCGCTCCAGCCCTTGCCGGGCGCGATAGTGCTTGCGGTGGGCGAGAGCGGTGAGCTCGATGGAGCGACGCATGTCGCACGGGTTGCCGGCCGAGGTGGCCAGTTGGTAGAGCCGCTGGTGGCGACGCTCGATGAGCGCGGCGGCAATGAGCGTCAGGCCGCGAGCCACCGTGTCGACCGGGATCAGGTCCAGGCACTTGCGCTCGTTGGTGGGCAGCTGCCGGAAGTAGGTCCCCAGCAGGTAGGAAAGCGGACCCGAGGTGTTCACCCCTTCGTTCCAGCCCTGAAAGGGTTCCTGCAGTGACGACTCCACAATCGAAGGCCGCACCACGGCCACGGGAAGATCGGCTGCCCGCTGCTGGATGAGCGATTCGGCCAGGCTCTTGGTAAAGGTGTAGGTATTGGGCCAGCCCAGTTCGTTGGCGCGACGGGTGGCAGCCTCAGTCAGGTAGGTGCGCAACCAGCGGCTGCGGTGCCGGCGCAGGTGGTTTTCCATCTCCGTGGCGGAGAACTTTCTGGCAGCCGGATTCTTTTTCAAAATCTGGTGCCGCAACTCCTCGCCCAAATCGGGGGCTTCGGCCCGCGCCTGGGCCTCTTTGACTCGCGCATGCAGGGACTGCCACTCCCGTTCGGCATCGAAGTCGTCACGGTGACGCGGGTTGTAGTTGGCCGGCAACTCCTCGGGGACACGACCGTCGCGAGCCCCCACCACGTAACAGGTGGAAAGGTGCAGCAGGGCGGCGTGGTCGCAATGGCGCAGGAAGGCCAGGAGGTGCACGGTGGCGTCCACGTTCGTCGCCAGCACATGGCGCAGGTCGGGGTTGAACTCGGTGAGGCCGGAGCTGTTGACAATGAGATCGAGACGCGCGCCCAGCCGCGCTTGTGTCTCGGCGTCGAGTCCCAGACCCGCCTGGCTGACGTCACCCTCCAAGACCTCAATTCGCTCCGCCAGGAAGCGAGCGAGGTCGTTGCCGTGGCGCTCGTGCAGCGCGTCGAAGACCGGGGATTCCTCCACGATTCTCTCGAAGCGCCGCTGGCCACTGTTCCCCCGCTGTCGACGAATCAAGAGGTAGACCCGGGCAAGGCCGGGGCAATCCCGCAACAGCTTTTCCAGCCACACCTTCCCGATGAAGCCGGTCACGCCAATGAGGAGGATGTGCTTCCCTGCCAGAGCCCTGCGCACGGAGAAGTCTTGGACTCGTTTGTCCGGATCAAAAAGCACCAGGATGTGACTGCCCGCGGGGAGTTCGCGCCGCGCGGGGTGGATGGCCGCCTGCAAAGCCTCCGGCCGCCCGGTCGGGCCGAGGTTCATCGGCAACTGCTGGGGCGAGATGCTCCCGTCAGCGCCGCGGCCGGTGAGCCAGGCGAGTCCGCCGCGGGGGCGAATGACCGGCTCCAATAGGCGCCCGGTGGCGCGGCCATCGCGAAACTCCAGCCGATTGGCCACCAACCGTTCGATGCCGAGAAACTGCGCCAGCGGCCGCATGACGTGGTCGAGGCCGTGGCTGACCAGCACCACCGAATGGTCGGCACCCAGCACCTCACGGAGTTTTTTCAAGCCGCCGCGCTTGAGCCGCGGCTTGATGACGTACTGGAAATATTCCTCGCCCAGCAGGTCCAGCCGGTCTCGACTGACGCCGCGCAGCAAAGCATAGAGCACGCGCGTGGCGAAGACGCGGTGAACAGCGTAGAGGAACGGGAAGGCCAGCGCGAGAAAGGCCAACCCCCCGCGGCGCGCCCAACGTTCCGCAAAGCTGTGGGCGTTCCAGGTGAAAAAGGCCACCGAGCGCACCGCGCTGAAATTCAGCAGGCTGCCTTCAACCCGCCAGAAGGTTTCGAGGGCAGTGGCACCGGCACTGAGAGGCTCGGGCGTGGTCTTTTCACTCAGTGGATTCATGGTCTGCGCGCCGCCCAGCACGGGAGCAGCGCCTGACTCCGCGAGTTCCGTCAGCTGCCAAGATAGCACAACTGACTGGGTTCACGGAAACGAACCCCGCCATCCTGGCATTGCCTAGCCGCCACTGTGCGATAATAAAACGTCAACAGTCTGCACCGGAAGGAGTCCCGCACGCGCCAACCCCACAAAGCCACCAGGGTCGCCCCGCGAACCTGCTAGCCTCACTGCTGAACCGATGACGATTTGGACTGTCGGCCACTCCACCCGGACGCTCGATGAGTTGACCGTCGCGCTGCAGGCGCACAGCATAGAAGTCCTGGCCGACGTGCGTTCGTTTCCAACCTCGGCGCGCTACCCGCAGTTCGACCGCGAAAACCTGAAGAAGGAGCTGCCCCAGGCCCACCTGCCACAGATTCGCGGCGGGCAAGCCGGTATCGCCTACCGTTGGCTGGGCAAGGGGCTGGGCGGCTATCGCAAGAAGAGCCGGCCGGACTCACCCCACACTGCCCTGCGCAGCCCTGGCTTCCGCAACTACGCCGACTACATGGAAACCGAAGAGTTCAAGAGCGGAGTCGAGGAGCTGCTGCAACTGGCGGCTCAGAAGCGGACGGCTTATATGTGCGCTGAGCGGCTGTGGTGGCGCTGCCACCGCTCGCTGATATCCGACTATCTCTCGGCCCTCTGCGGGGTGGAGGTCATCCACATCCACGACGAGAAGAAAACCGAGCCTCACCGGCTGCATCGCACGGCCCGGCTCGTCGCTGACCGCCTGATCTACGACGTAGGGGAAACCGGAAAACTGCTTTGAGCGGCGGGGGGGGCGCACTCAATCAATATCGAGAATCGCCAGCAGGTCGTGGATGTTCTCCGGGGTGACCTCTACCTGCTGGCTGTCCTTCTCGGCGTCTTCGGTCTCATCGAAAAAGCGGAACAAGCGCATCTTGACGGCAGCGTACTGTTCGGAGCCGGTCAACTCCCGGCCGTGAGCGTCGGCCCAGGCGTCGAGCGCGTGGCGGTGGAGGAAGATGGGCACGGGAAAAGTGGTCTTGCGGTCGCGGGAGGCAATGAAGACGTACTCGCTGCCGTCGCGACCGTCGCGCTGATGGGGAGAGCGCAGCTCCTCGAAGTGGTACTGATACACGTAGCCGGTTTCGGCGGAATAGGTCTTGATGCGGCGGACGGTCATGACAAGAGTTGAAAAACGATTATTCGTTGCCGAGCCAAGGGTGTCAAGGCAGCGCCAACGCTGTGCTAAGATAGTCATTTGATTCTTTGACGGAGCGTTTCCCTGTGGAAGACCACTCGGTCCAAATTCTGTTTCAGATCTTCGTGATGTTCACCGCCGCCAAGGTGCTGGCGGTTGCCGGGGCGCGTGTGCAGATACCGCCGGTGATTTCGGAGATCGTGGCCGGAATCCTGATCGGGCCGCACCTGCTGGCTTTGGTGCACATCGAGGAGTGGACCCTGGCCTTGGCGGAGCTGGGCGCCATTGTGCTGCTGTTCGACGTCGGGTTGGACCAGAAACTGACCGACCTGCTGCGGGTGGGTGGGACGGCCCTGGCGGTGGCCGTCCTGGGCGTGGTGCTGCCGTTCTTCCTGGGCTGGGGGCTTCTCATTCTCTTGCAGCACAGCCAGACCGAAGCCATCTTTATGGGCGCCGCCATGGTGGCCACCAGTGTGGGCATCACAGCGCGGGTGCTGCAAGAGATGGGCGTGCTGGGGACGGTGGTGGCTACGGTCATCCTGGGGGCAGCAGTCATCGACGATATTCTGGGGATGATTGTGCTAGCCGTCGTCAGCAGCCTGAGCGAGGGCGTGGACTACGCTCAGATCATCAGCGTAGCCGCCATGGCCATCGGCTTTACGATGTTTATCGTGCTGGTGGGCCGGGGCGTGGTTCGCCGGGTGGCGCCGCCGGTGCAGCGCTTCGCCACCGAGAACTCCGCCTTTGCGCTGGCGATGATCATCTGCCTAGGGCTGTCGTTGGCGGCGGCCAAGATTAAGATCGCCGCCATCATCGGCGCCTTCTTGGCCGGGCTGGTTTTCTCGGAAGAGGAGCTAACGGCCGGGGTCAAAGAAAAGATCCATGCCCTATATGAGTTCCTGGTGCCCTTCTTCTTTGTGACCATGGGGATGCAGATGGATTTGAGAGTGCTGGCGCGGGCAGACATTCTGCTGCTGGCGGCACTGGTGACGCTGCTGGCCATTGCGGGCAAGCTGGTGGGCTGCGGTGTGGCGGCTTATCCGCTGGGGTGGCGTCCGGCCTTGCAGGTGGGGATGGGGATGGTGCCGCGGGGCGAGGTGGGAATCATTGTGGCTTCCATCGGGTTGGGGCTGGCCACCATCTCGGATGAGATCTATTCGGTGGTCATCATCATGGTTCTGGTAACTACGCTGCTGGCGCCGCCCGCGCTGAAAGCTCTGTTCAAAGAAAAGCAAGCCCCTGCGAAGAGCCCTTCCGCGGATCTTCTCTAGCTGTCGTCGGACCAGGGGCGGCTTGCCTCTCAGGGAAACTGTCAGCCCCGGCGCAGGAAATCGAACTCGGCCGCCCCCCGACGGGAGAGGAAGGCCACGCTGTGGAGCAGGTTCTGGAGGGTGACGATGCCGACCAGGCGGCCACCCTCGAGCACGGGCAGGACGGAGAGGCCGCGGCTGGTGAATTTCTTGAAGGCGGTCGCCAGGGTGTCGCGGCGTTGCGCGGCTTCAAAGCGCGGGCTCATGACCGCCTGCACGGAGTTGTTCCAGCCCTGGCCAGCAAAGGCGCGCAGCAGTCCGCTGCGGGTGAGCACGCCGACCACGCGGCCCTCGGTGACCACCGGGAAGTCATCCTGCAAGGAGTGCATGGCGCGCTCGAGAGCATCGAACAGCGAGTCGGTGGGGGCCAGGGAGTGGAAGTCGGTGAGCATCACATCTTCCAGATAGATACGCTCGAGAGCGGATTGCAGAACGGCCACCCGCTCCTCGGTGACCGCCGCCCAGAAGACGAACAAGCCCACCACCACCAGCCAGGGCTGCCACCACACCAGACCGGTGAGCATGAAAAGCAGGGCGAAG
>DATEUS010000254.1:0-9689 GCA_035282985.1 Candidatus Acidiferrales bacterium | reverse complement strand
TACCAGCGCGGCGCTCCGTCCACCGGCATGCCCACGCGGCAGGAGCAGGGCGACCTGCAATTCGCGCTGCGGGCTGGCCAGGGCGACATCCCCCGCATGGTCATCGCCCCGGGGGACATGACCGAGTGCTTCTACGACACTTTCGATGCCTTCAACTACGCCGACCGGTACCAGATTCCCGTCATCCTGATGCTCGACCGCCACTTGGCCGCCAGCTACGTCAGCGTGCGCCCGTTCGACACCAGCGGCCTGAAGATTGATCGCGGCGCCCTCTTCGACCCCGAAAAGGACGCCAACGGCCACTACATGCGCTATCGCTTCACCCAATCCGGCATCAGCCCCCGCAGCATTCCCGGGCAGGAAGGCGGCATCTTCTGGACCACTAGCGACGAGCACGACCAGGTGGGCCATATCACCGAAGGCGTGGCCAACCGCCTGGCCAAGATGCGCAAGCGGATGCGCAAGCTGGAGCTGGCGGCGCGGGAAATCCCGGACGAGAAAAAGTTGACCGTCTTCGGCAAGAAGAAAGCGCCGGTCAGCGTCGTCAGTTGGGGCTCAACCAAGGGTGCCATCCTCGATGCGCTGGCTCGGCTCGACCCCGAGCAGCAGAACTACAACTTCATCCAGACCCGCATCCTGCAACCCTTCCCTACCGAGCAGATGGAGGCGTTGCTGGCGTCCGCCGCCAAGGTCATTGTGCTGGAGGGCAACTACTCGGGCCAGCTCGCCAGCCTCTTGCGGGAGAAGACCGGCATCAAGGCGCACCACCGGCTGCTCAAGTACGACGGCCGGCCGTTTTCAGAAGACGAAGTGGTGGTGGGGCTGGAGCACGCCACCGCCGACGGCGCGGAAGAGATTGTCATCGCCGAAGGCGGTGTGGTCGACCCCGACGCCGCCCCCCGCGAGGTGGAGAGATTGGTGGAGTTGCGGAAGAAGAGCGGCAAGAAGCTGCCGCCGATGGTTCCGCTGCCGCCGGGCTACAACCGCTAAGCCGCGTAGAGGAGAGAAGCAGGAATGGCGACCACGACGACCAAATTCGAATTCAAGATCAAGGACTACAAAGCCGACATCCACAACGACTGGTGCCCCGGCTGCGGCGACTTCGGCATCCTCACCGCCATCCAGACAGCGCTGATGAAGTTGCAGCGGCTCCCGCACAAGGTGGCGGTGGTGAGCGGCATCGGCTGCTCCGGCAAGACGCCCCACTACATGCAGACCTACGCCTTCCACACCCTGCACGGGCGGGTGATGCCGTCGGTGACCGGTCTGAAGCTGGCCAACCCCAGCCTGACGGTCATCGGCGTGGGGGGCGACGGCGATGCCTACGGCATCGGCGCGGGGCACTTCGTCAACGGCGGCCGCCGCAACCTGGACATCACCTACGTGGTTTTCAACAACGACGTCTACGCGCTCACCAAGGGCCAGGCCTCGCCCACCATCGAGAAAGGCACCAAGACCAAGTCGATGGCGGAGGAGTCCATCATGGAGGCGCTGAACCCCACGGCGCTGGCGCTGGCCTGTGGCTACACTTTCGTGGCCCGGGGCTACGCCCTTGACGTAAAGTATCTGTCCGAGCTGATCGCCCAGGGCATCCAGCACCGGGGCAGCACCTTGATCGACGTCCTCCAGACCTGCCCCACCTACAACGACCTGCACACCAAGTCGTGGTACGAGGGCAAGAAACCCGAGCAGAGCGGGGTCTCTCCCCTCTACCGCCTCGACCAGATCGGCTACGACCCCGTCGTGCACGACCCGTCGAACCGCGCTGAGATCGCCCAGA
Organism: Candidatus Acidiferrales bacterium; assembly: GCA_035282985.1. Lineage (GTDB taxonomy): Bacteria > Acidobacteriota > Terriglobia > Acidiferrales > 2-02-FULL-67-57 > DATEUS01. The sequence goes on along the minus strand of DATEUS010000254.1, from coordinate 7,909 downwards.
AGAAGGCGCAGGCCATCCTGAAGTCGGAAGAGGTCGATCGGATCGGCATCGGGATCTACTACCAGTGCGAGATTCCCACCTACGAGGACTACCTGGAAAAGAGGGGGGTGCTGCGGCGAGAGCTGCCGCCGGCGGAGGCCGAGGATCTCTATCAGCGCGACATCACCCCGCTCCTCGACGCCCTCGGGTAGGTCCGCCCGTCCTGCGGCTTTTATGCCTGGTGATCCTCGCAGCGAACCGCTCAGCATCAAGATCCTGCTAACCACCGGCGAAGGCGTGGCCATCGAATGGCGCGACGCCCACCAGAGCCGCTACACCTTTCCTTATCTGCGCGAGCAATGCCCTTGCGCCACCTGCCGCGAACGCCGCAGCCAAGGCCAGGACGTCACCGACAGCAACATTAAGAGCTCTCTCCCCATCTACAAGGAGCCGGCGCGCGCTCTCGCGGCCGAGCCGGTGGGCAACTACGCCGTGCGCTTTGCCTTCAGTGACAACCACACCACCGGCATCTACAGTTTCGACTACTTACGCCGCATCTGCCCCTGCCCCGAGTGCAGCGCGGCCCGCAAAGGAGAACAGGAATGAGAATCGACAGGGTGCTGAAAAAGTCGCGCTTTGTCATTCCGAGCGCAGCGAGGAATCTGCTTGTGTGTGGCAACCGGTTGAAGAAAAAGCAGATTCCTTGCCCCGCTTGGCGGGGGCCAGGGCTCGGAATGACAAGTGCCACAGCGTTTTTCAGCGCCCTGCTAAGGCCTGTCTGTTCGCCTGCTTACTTCTTCTCTGGGCGGCGTCGTCCGCCGCCGCCGCGCCGCCTGCAGGCAAGATGGTGCGTTACCCCAGCGAGGAGGAAACGGTGGAGGGTCACCTGGCAACACCCGCCGGGGCCGGGCCCTTTCCCGCCCTGGTGGTGATTCACGAGTGGTGGGGCTTGAACGACGAGGTCAAGGCAGAAGCTGACAAGTTTGCCACCCAGGGCTACGTCGCCTTGGCGGTCGATCTCTACCGGGGCCGCGCCACCAGCAACCCGGACGAAGCCCACGAACTGGCGCGAGGTCTGCGGGAAGACCGGGCCCGGCGCGACCTAGCGGCGGCGTTCGACTATCTCGCGGGCCGCGCTGACGTGCGTGCTGACCGCATCGGCGCCATCGGCTGGTGCATGGGCGGCGGCTACTCCTTGCAACTGGCCGTTCAACAGCCCAAACTGGCGGCCGCGGTTATCTACTACGGCCGGCTGGTGACCGACGAGTCCGCGCTCCAGCAGATTCGCGCTCCGATTCTGGGACTCTTCGGCGAAGAGGACCGGGGCATCTCAGCCGACAGCGTGCGCGCCTTCGAGGCGGCGATGAAGAAGCTCGGCAAGCCAGTCACGGTGCACCTCTATCCCGGCGCCGGCCATGCCTTCGCCAATTCGACCCGCGCATCCTTCCGGGAAGACGCGGCCATGGACGCCTGGGCAAAGACACTTGCTTTCCTGGGAGAGCACCTGGGGAAGAACTAGAGAGCCTGCTGCGCAGCTACTCGCCGGTGAAGCCTCAGGGGCTAAAGCCCATGTTTTTTGGGCCTTTGATGTCAGGGCTGCCTTCGGCTTCGCTCAGGCCAGGGAAGCCCTGACCCGCCATGGGGAGGTTGTGCAACAGCTTCTGGACTTACTTGAGCAGCTTGGCGGCCGACTCCAGATCGGACACGGCCATGATCACCAGGGCCTTGGGGGAGCCTTTCTCGATGCTGCCGTAGACGTAGTCGATATTGATCTTGTGTTCAGCCAGTTTGCGGGTGACGCGGCCCAGCGCCCCCGGCCGGTCCGAGAGCCGCACGGCCAGAACCTCTTCCTCGGTGAATCTGACCCCCATGGCCTCAAAGACCTTGCGCGCTGTCTCCGGGTGATTCACCACCACGCGCACGGCGCCCCAGCCGCGCACATCAGAGGTCATGATCGCCTGGATGTTCACCGCCTTGGCCGCCAGCTCCGAGCAGACTTCCGCCAGCGTTCCTGGCCGGTTCTCCAACAACAGCGTGTACTGGGTGGCAACGGGCACAGCTACTTGTTCCTTTCCGTCGGCTGGACTCAACTGCCCCAGGCCAGCGGGCGGGAGAGGCCTCCTCCGTGGCCCTGCGGGCAGGAGAGAGAACGGCTAGCCGAAGCTCTTGACCGCGGCCGTCTCGTCGTCGTGGATTTCGAAAACGGTGTAGAGCTTGGTCACGGTCAGCAGGTCGTTGACCTTCTGGGTCAGGTTGGCCAGTTTCAGCTCCCCGCCGCTGTTCCGAACCGTGGTAAATCCGGAGACCAGCTCGCCCAGACCGGAGCTGTCGATGTAGGCCACGTCGCCCAGGTTGAGGACAATCTTCTTCTTGTCCGCCTCGAGCAACTCCCGCAGGGTGTCGCGCAACTGCGCGCTGGCATCGCCCAGCGTCAGCCGCCCGCTCATGCTCACCACGGTGACGCCTCCATCTTCGCGCTTGCTGATTTTCACGCTCACTTCCGTTTCTCCTTTTTCGCGTTCGACTCCGCTGACTTGTTATGGTTGGATGAATACCGTTTGCTCATCGTGACCAGGGCCCCGCCGTCGGCCGGCGTCTCCACCGCCAGATTGTCCATGAAACACCGGACCAGAAACAACCCGCGCCCAGAGCCCTTGAGGAGGTTTTCGTCGGCCAGGGGATCAGGAATTCCCTCCAGGCTGAACCCGGCCCCCTGGTCGCCGACCTGAACCTCCAGGCGGTCGGGGTGCAACAACAGGTTCAACCGCATGCTCTTGCTCTGATCGCCGCGGTTGCCGTGCTTGAGGGCATTGATCAGGCACTCGCGCACGGACATGCTGATCTTGTACTGCTCGTCCTCGTCGAATCCGGCCACGCCGGCTACTTGTCGGGCCAACTCCTCGCCGAGATCCACGTTCTCGATTCTCGACGCCAGCCTCAGCTCTACGCGGCGAGGTTCAGCGCTCATACATCCCGTGTCATGGGCCGGATTTCGTCCTCCCTGGCGAGCAGCTAGAGCCTACACGGGCCGGTTGCTGTTGTCAACCACGGCCGCAGACCTTTGGAGATGACTCCCGCCCCGGCAAGCGCAGCTTGACGTTGCCTGGAGCCGGTGGGAGAATGCCCAAGGAAGTAGGGGAACCGAGGGACCATAGGGATGACAAGTAAAACAAGGGTTTGGACTCTGGCACTGGCGGCCGGCCTGGCTTTGTTGGCAGCGGGCCCGGCACGAGCAGAAACCTTTACCTACAAGGTCAAGCACAACCACGCCGTCGGCAGTTGCCAGGGGGTGCTGGTGGTGGGCGAGAGCGACATCCGCTACCAGGCTGACAATCGAGCCGATTCGCGTATCTGGACCTACCTGGACATCAAGAAGGTGGAGAGCCCCAGCGTCCGCAAGCTCGCCATCTACACCCATGAGGACCAGACCATCCAACTGGGTCGTGACAAGGTGTTCGACTTCGAGTTCATTGAAGGGGAGGTCACCGACGAGCTCTACAACTTCATTGTCAACCGCCTGGCCCGTCCGCAGTCGGCCACGACTCCGCCCACGCCTCCCGGGGGCCGCTGGGAGATGGCCGCTAAACACGTGCATACCTTCGGCGGCTGCGAAGGGACCCTGAAAGTCACTGATAACTACATCGAGTATGTGACCGACAACGTCAACGACGCGCGGGTGTGGAAGTACCTCGACATTAAGCGCCTGGACAGCCCCTCCTCTTACCTGCTCAACATCTACACCTACGAGGACACGAGCTGGCAGCTCGGCCGCGACCGCACCTTCCGCTTTGAGCTCAAGGAGCCCATCGAGCCCCAAGTCTACGAGTTCATCCGCAACAAGATGAATCAGTAGGCCGCGGCGGCGCGCCCTCCGCGTTGCTTGGCCACCGACCAACGACTACAATCAGCCCACCAATGGCGCCACGGAGGGAGCTATGTCTCGGCTGTGGCCTGGGTTTTTTCTCCTCCTCAGTAGCCTGACGACTGCCAGTGCCGGCCCGGCAGATGTGGAGCCGCGCCCGCGCGCCCGCGAATTGGGAATCGCCCCGGGAATCTTCTCTCCCGGCCCGCTCAATGCCATCACCGATGTGGCCGGCGTGCGGGTGGGCCACGTCACGCTGATCGAAGGCGAGGCCATCCGCACCGGCGCCACCGCCATCGTGCCGCATCCCGGCAACCTGTTTCAGGAGAAAGTCCCGGCGGCCATCGTGGTCGGCAACGGCTTCGGCAAGCTCGTGGGGGTGACACAGGTGATGGAACTAGGCCAACTGGAGACACCGATCATCCTCACCAATACGCTGAACGTTTGGGAAGCGGCCGCCGCGCTGGTGGACTTCACCCTTGCCCTGCCGGGCAACGAAGAGGTGGGCTCGGTCAACCCCGTAGTGGGCGAGACCAACGATGGTTACTTGAACAACATCCGCCGCCGGGCGCTGCGCCGCGAACATTTTCTTGAGGCCCTGCGCGCCGCAGTCGGTGGGCCAGTGGAAGAAGGCTCCGTGGGCGCCGGCACGGGCACACGAGCCCTTGGTTTCAAGGGCGGCATCGGGACGTCTTCCCGCCAACTGCCGGAGAAGCTCGGTGGCTACACCGTGGGCGTGCTGGTACAGACCAACTTCGGCGGCCGACTCACAATTGCCGGCGTGCCGGTGTGGAAAGAGCTGGGGCATGATCCCTCGCCGGAAACCTCGGGGCCGGGGAACGGGTCGTGCATAATTGTTGTTGCCACCAATGCGCCACTCGACGCCCGTCAGCTTCGGCGGCTGGGCAGCCGCGCGCTGGCGGGGATGGCGCGCACCGGAGCCTCCTTCTCCCATGGCAGCGGCGACTACGTGATTGCCTTCTCAACTGCGGCGTCGGTGCGCATCCCCCATCGCGTGACGCAGATAGAACGCGCGACCGTAACCGTGGAGGAATCCGCGCTCGACCCGCTTTTTGACGCCGTGGCCGAGGCCACCGAGGAGGCTATCTACAACTCCCTGCTGCGCGCCACCACCATCCGCGGCTACCAGGGCCACGAAGCCCAGGCCCTGCCCATCGGTGAATTGGTGCGTATCCTGAAGAAGTACGGGCGAGGAAACTAGCGGGCGGCGGCGAGCTCCTGCTCAATGATGTAGAAGAAATACTCGGGACGAACGAAGCCGTAGACCGGCCGGCCGTTGACGAAGAAGGTGGGCGTAACCTGCACCCCAAGGCGTTCTCCTTCGTCGAGGTCGCGGGCGACCTCGGTCGAGCCCTGGCGCTCGGCCAGGCAGCGTCGAAAAGAAGCCGACTCCAGGCCAGCGTCACTCGCCAGCGTGAGCAGCAGCGACTGCCCTTCCTTCAGCCGGTCCGCTTCCTGAAAGAGTCGCTCATGGTAGGCCCAGAACTGTTGGTTCCCCTGCCGGTAGGCGCAGGCGGCGGCCGCGGCCGCGTCTTCTGACCAGGCGCGCACATCAGCCAGGGGAAAGTGCTTGTAAACCAGCCGTACCTGGCTCCCGTAGCGCTCCAGCAGCGGTTTCTCCAGAGTCAAGTAGAACTGGCGGCAGTAGGCGCAGGTGTAGTCCGAGAACTCGACGACGGTGACGGGGGCGTCGAGCGGCCCTCGCGCCGGCGCGCTCTCGAGCCGAATGCTCTCTCGAATGGCGCGGAAAGGGTCGGCGAGTTTGTAGGTCCGTCCTTCGTAGAAGAGTTGCGCGCCGTCCGCGCTGACAGCCAGCTCGAGCGAGTCGCGCGCCTCGCCCTCGACGGCGTCGAACACAGCCACCACCTGGCCCGCCTCGGCACCGTGGCGGCTGCTCTTGAATTCCAGCTCCACCGTGGGTGGCACATTGAGGACGCGGCGCAGCTCCTGGTTGTAGGTGGCGGCCCAGCGCGCGTCCACGGGACCGATGGCGGCGGTGCGCCCAGCCCAGACGACGCCCGTCAGCAGGCCAACGGCCAACACTGCGCTTGCTATTCGACTCATAAAAGTCCGTTAGTTTACCACAGGCAGGCTCTGCGGTTAGGCCCAGCAGGTGAACAGCTCAGAGACGTTTCTCAAGCGCCGCGTCACGCTTGACTACGGAGGCAAATTCATGCGTCCCAGCAGGGCTCGGAATCGTGGGTTGTCCCGCAGGCTGGCCCAGTCCCAAACTACCCTAAGACGATTCAAGGGAGGCTCGCGCTCTTCGTAGGCTTTCTCCAGCCAATCCAGGGCTCGGTCCTTCTCTTCGGCGTGAGCGTGCAATCGGGCGATCCGGATACGTGGAACATGGGTTTGCTTTGAATGCGCCGCCAGCCTTTCCGCTGCCACTCGCATGGTCCCCCTATAATCTGACTGCACGTAGCCTGGCGCCAGGGCCTCCGCGACTTCGCTATAGCCCAATAGCGCATGATACCTTTGTGCTTCTGCCAGGGCCTCCTCGTACATCTGCTTCCGCCGGAACGCACCCCACAGGCCTAGGTGAGCCGCCGCAAAGTTGGGTTCTCGAACGAGCGTCTTTTGGAGCTGCGAGATGGCTTCGTCATCACGCCGCAGGTACAGCAAGTGCCAGCCGAAGAAGCACTGAAAAAGGGAATTGAGCGGGTCCAATTCGAAGGCTCGCTCAATCTCCGCCAACCCTTCCTTCGAACCTCCCATCGAGATGAGGAAATCCCCGTAGAAAAAGCGGGCTTCGGCCAAGTTCGGGTTCAGCTCGAGCGCCCGTTGGAACTCTCTCTCGGCACCAACCCAGTCCCATTCGTACGCATACCTGACACCCGCCAAAACCTGATGAACCTCCGCGAGCGTGTCATCCAGCTCAATGGCCTTCAACGCCGCCGCCTTTGCTTTCGGAAAAGCGTCGTGGGGCGGTACCCCCGTCTCCCCCCGGGAAACCCAGACGTAGGCGATCCCAGCATACGCCAGCGTGCAGTTTGGATCTTTCTCCAGGGCGAGCTGGAAGTACTCCAACGCGGTGTCGAGGTTCTCCGGAGAAAGTTTGTACCAGTGAAAGCGGCCACGGAGACAAGCCTCGTGAGCCTCAGGGTTGATCGGGCGGGCGCTGGCCAAGCGCCTTCGCTCCTCGGGAGTAACCGCCACCTGGATTTCCCGGGCAATGGCCCGCGCGACCTCACTCTGCAAGACGAGCACGTCCTGCAGATCGCGCTCGTAGCTCTCCGCCCACAGGTGCGTGTCGGTGGCGGCGTGGATGAGCTGTGCGGTAATGCGCACGCGTTGGCCTCCTCGGAACACCGAACCTTCCACCACCGCGTCTACATTGAGCTCCTCTGCAATCTCCGGCAGGGACTTATCGCTTCCCTTGTAGCGCATGGCCGAGGTGCGCGAAATGACTTTCAAGGCTTGAAGCTTGGCCAGATCGGAGATCAAGGCTTCGGTCATCCCATCGGCGAAGTACTCCTGCTCAGGATCGCGGGACAGGTTCGCCAGCGGCAGCACCGCCAGCGACCGAATCCGTTTCCGGCTGACGGCACGCTTCCGACGTGCAACGGCCCGCGGGCGCTGAGGTGGAGCGGTGGCCACCCCGGACTGAACGGCCTCGAGGGCTGCATGCACTTCGCTCGCGCCTTGATAGCGTTCGTGCGGCTCCTTCTCCAGGCAGTGCTCAATCACGGCCCGCACCTCCGCCGACACCTGCGGCGGCAGCGGCTGGGGCGCCTGGCTTAGAATCGCTGAGCTCAGCTCAAAGCCTGTCTGCCCCTGGAAAGGCCGCTGGCCCGTCGCCATCTCGTAGAGCACGACGCCGAGTGCCCAGATGTCGCTGCGCACATCGGCGGGCTGGCCGCGCAACTGCTCGGGCGCCATGTAGGCCAGTGTGCCTACCAGCGCGCCCGGTAGCGTCAGCGAGGCCAGGGACTGCGTCGCGGCCTCAGCCCACTCTTCTCCCCTCAGGCGCTTCGCCAGCCCGAAGTCCAGCACCTTCACCCGCTCCGTGGGGGTGATGACCACGTTGGCGCTCTTCAGGTCGCG
>DATEUS010000253.1:0-4747 GCA_035282985.1 Candidatus Acidiferrales bacterium | reverse complement strand
CCACCCCGGTCTGCTTCACGTTGCCGTTCAGCGTCTGGGCCTCAACGAATCCTTCTACGTTGTGCACGGTGATGTCGCCGTTGACGGTGTGCAGTCCTTCCAGGCGCACTTGCCGCGGCACGCGCAGGCAGTAGTCCACTATCACCAGCTCGTCGGCGGTCCCCCCATAGTGGGTTTCCACTGCCAGCGAGTCACCGTGCGGCTCGACGATGATTTCCACGTCGGAGAGCCGGGCGCCGGCGCCCTCGGCCGACTTCTTCACCGTCAGTTCCACCTCGGCGCGGTCCCAGCCTTCCACCCAAATCGAGCCTTGCACGTTGGCCACCGACACCCGGCCGCCCACCGGCAGGGGGTAATCGGCTGTCCACTGTTCCGTCTGCTTGGCGGTCGCGGGTAGAACTGCGACCAGTGCCAGCACCAATCCCGCCATCCACACGCCCGTGCTCGGTTTCATCTCCCGGTTCCTCCGTTGAGACTAGGGTTGGTCTTTCTCGTGCTGGTGTTCCTCGTGGGATTCGAGCAGACGCTGCCAGCGCTGCCGCTTCTTCTCGTCCAGTTTTTCCAGTTGGCGCAGGTCGAGCTTGCGAATTTCAATGTTGCCGGCGGTGGTGCGCAGCCGCAGCATCACCCCGCCGCCGTTCAGGGCGCCGTGGCCTTGCACCGTGCGAGGGCGAAAGTTGGACTCCCCGTTTTTGATTTCCAGCGGGAAGTCGCTCAGGATTTTGTGCCCGGCGGCGTTCTGGATGGTGGCGTCAATGGTCAGCGGCAGGTCCGGGGGCAGGAAGACCTCCACATCGCCAAAAGAGGTTTGTAGCAGGGAGGCTCCGAAGCTGTCGCTGTTGGCGGTGATCTGCGCCCGGATGGTCCCGGCCATGGTAGCGGCCTGCACAGCGCTGTCAACGCGGTCCAGATAGATGCAGCCGCCGGCCGTCCGCACCTCGACCGGACCGCGCACGGCATCCACCTGAATGCTGCCGCCGGCGGTCTCCGCCTTGACACCGGCGCCGGCTTCGCCGATGTAGATTTGTCCGCCGGCGGTCTGAACCAGTAGGTCAGAGCCGGCGCCGCGCAACTTCACGTCGCCGCCGGCGGTGATGGCCCGCCCGCTGCCGCCAATGCGCCCGGCGACGATTTCGCCGCCGCTGGTCTCCAGCACGGCCGGGCCGGCGACATCGCCGACGCGGATGCTGCCCCCGGCGGTGCGAGCTTCCACTCGCTGACCCACACGGCCCAGGATGATGCTGCCGCCGGCGGTCTCTGCGCGCACCGCGCCGCTGACATCACCGGCGCGAATCTCGCCACCGGCTGTAATCGCCTTGAGTGAGCCCTCCAGGTTCTGGACATGCAGATGGCCGGCACGGGTTTCCAGGTCGAGGTTGAAGCGCTGGGGCACGCGGACTTCGTAGTCGACCTTCAGATGCCTGGGCGAACCCGCCACCCGTCCCCGCAGGCTGACGCCGCCATCGGGGAGCGTTTGAATACCAAGCTCGTAGCCGCGTAAGAGGCGCCGGGCTTCGTCCTCAGTGCCGGCGTAGGCGCGCAGGTGGACCTGGCAGCGCAGGGAGTTGTCCCGCCCGGTTTCCACCATCACCGAGCCCATGTCGGTGCGCAAGACCAGGCGCCCATCCGGGCGCACCGAGGCCCCGCACTCCACCTCTTCCACCCAGACCTTCCCCTGGCGGGTGACGTCGCCCCGGCGCACGTAGGCCTGCTCCTGGGCCAGCAGCGGCAGGGCCGCCATCACCAGGGCGAGTGAAAAGGCAAACCGGGATCGCATCCTCAATCCTCTCCTAGAACTCCTGCCGGGCCTTCTCGCGCACCGCGTTGGCGCACTTCAAGCGCACGTAGGGATTCCGGTCCTCGACCGCCAACTGCTCAAGCCTGGGCAGCACTTCCTCATCGGCATGCTGGGCCAGAATGTTGATGGCGGCTACGCGCACGCCCGGGTTGGTGTCGCGCTCGAGGCTGGCAAGAACCGCCTGGCGGATCTGAGGCGTCCAGGCCAGCTCGTGCAGGGCTTGCAGGACCTCAAGGCGAACGCCGTCGTTGGGGTCGTTGTGCAGGGCATAGAGCAGGGTGTCACGCACGACCGGGTCGCTGCCGCGGCTGCGCAGCACCTCCAGGGTATCGCGGCGGATGCCGGGATTGTCGTAGCTCTTGACCGCGTAGAGCAGCACTTCCTGGATGTGAGGGTCCTCAAGCGAGCCTTCCAGGGTGAACTGTCGCTCGGCGTCCAGCGTGATGCGCACCGCCCCGGTCTGCGGGTTGGGGGCGACGCGGCTGATGCCGCTGATGCGGGCGTTGGATAGGTCGGCGCTGCCCCAAGCGGGTGGCGCCGGGCCCGCTACTCCGGGCAGAGAGGTCTGCTGGCGCAGCGTCCAGCCCAAGGAGAACCCGACCACAAGCACAGCCAGGGCGGCGGTGACTCGCAGTGCCGAGCCCTGCGGCCAGAGTCCGAACCCGCCGTGGACCAGCGCCCGCCAGCCGCTGGTTTCGCGGTCGAGGGCTTCCTCCAACTGGAAGCGGCAGCGGACCAGCAGGTCGGGTGACGGCTCCGGCCGGGGGCGCTGGTCGAGCACGGTGCGCAGGCGGTTGAGCTCCGCCGCAGCGTCAGCGCAGCCGGTACAAGCGGCCAGGTGGGCGTCGAGCTCGGCGCGCTCCGCGGGGGTCAGCTCGTCGTAGAGGTGGAGGGCCAACTTTTCTTCAGCGGTCTTGCAGTCCATGGCTCGCTCGTCTCCTTAGATCAACTCTCGCAGTTCCGCCCGCAGCTTCTGCGTGGCGCGGAACAGGGAATTCTTGGCGTTCTCTTCGCTGGTGCCGCACATGTCGCCGATGGCGCGCAGCTTCAGCCCGTGGTAGTGCTTGAGCTCGAAGACCAACCGCTCGCGCGGGCTCAGCCGCCCCAGGGCGGCTTCCAGACGTCGGGCAATCTCCTTGCCGCGCAGGGAGCGCTCCGGGTTGAGCCCCGGGCGCTCGTCGGCCACGGTCTGGAAGAACTCGGGCCCGCCTTCTTCGTTGACGGGGGCCTGCATCTCCCGGCGGCGGCTGGCGCGACGGAGGTGGTCGAGAAAGACATTCATCACCACCCGGTACACCCAGGTGGAAAAGCGGGCCTCGAAGCGGAAGCGGTGCAGCGAACGGTAGATCTTCAAGAAGGCTTCCTGATAGAGGTCGCGGGCTTCGTCTTCCGAGCGCGCCAGTTGCAGAGCCAGTCGCAGCACGTTGCTCTCGTAGAGGCGCACCAGCCGCTCGAACGCCGCCCGGTCGCCGCGCTGGGCCTGGCGGATCAGGACGCGCTCGTCGACCGTGTCCGGCTGCGGGCTTGCCTCAGGCACTCGTCCGGCTAGCTCCAAGCAGGTTCCATCCATCATTCGCGTCTTCTGCCGGCCTCACCGAGTTTAGACGCCGGGGCCGCAGAAAGGTGAGTCGGCCAGAAGACAGCGGGGTAGGGGTGTAACTCACTGACGCTTCAGGGCTTCTTTGCAGTGGGCCAGTAGTTGCTGGCTCTCCTCTTCCAGCTTGCGGTTGCCCGCCTCGCGGGCCAGTTCGCCGGCGCGGCTGGCGGCGGTGGCCGCGCGCTCGTAGAAGAGCCTGAACATGCGGGCGTCTCTCAGAGCCTCGGGGCGGTAGATGCCGCTCAGGTTGACGATCTCGCGCCCGACAGCCAGGTAGAAAGCAGCAGAGCTGCTGCCGGCGTCGGCCCCGGCTATGCTGGTCAGCGCCTGCCCCAGTTGCTCGCGCACCTGATCCTTCTCGGCCTGCACCAGCTCCGGGTTTTCGATCCAGTTGCCCTGGCGTACTTTGGCCAGTGCCGCGCCGGTGGTGGCGGGCGTGGGCGGCAAGCTCAGCTCGACGCGCACCGGACCGCCGCCCGGCTCTCGCATCATCCGATCCAGCGCCTCCACCATTTCGATGGAACGGCCGCGGGCGCGGCCGAAATAGTCCATGGCGATGGCGCGCATCTGGGGGGCATAGGCCGCGGCGCCCGCCTGCTGGTGGCCGGCGAGGTAGTTCTCGGCGATCTCCTTGAAGCCCCGCGCCATTCCCGCCAGCAGGGCGATGCGCAGCACCTGGGCGCGGCCCGCCCACTCGGTCTGCTCCGGCGCCTGCATCACTTTGGTCAGGGTGTCGACGGCGGGAGAGTAGTTGGCGTTGGCAATCTGTTCGGTGGCCAGGGCGTAGAGGGCCTCGGGGCTGCGCGCCACGATTGGGCCGTTGCAATTCAGGAGCAGGGCCGTCCCCACTCCCAGCAAGAGGGCCAGACCCGCTTGTTGTGCTGTTTGGTTCATCGAGCACCTGACTTCAGGCGACTCCCCCACAGGGAGCGCCTCTTGATTGCGCATCGGCTCATCCTATCGCTCTCCGTTCGGGCGAGTCAAACGCGCCCCGACCAGCCGGGCCAGCACATAGAAAATCAGGCAGAGAAAGAAATCGAGGGCCAGGCCGCGATCGGCCACAAAGGGCTGGTGCTGCCAGGCGGGGGGCAAGCGCGGGTAGAGGAGGAGGAAATACAGGCCGTTGCCGGCCGCGATGGCGGCCAGGGCCTGCCAGACGCCACTGCTCGATGGCTGAGTCATGGCTCCTTCAGGAAGATTCTAAGGAGAAATGATTGTCATTGCACGGAGGCAGGGGGTAGAATTCGGCTCCACCTCCTGACCGGCGTTTTTCACGGGGAGTCTTCGCGCGCATGTCGCTGGAAGAACGAATCAAGGGACTGGAAGAGGGCATCGCCTCGGCGGAGCGGCTC
>DATEUS010000252.1:0-6993 GCA_035282985.1 Candidatus Acidiferrales bacterium | reverse complement strand
AACTCAATGTCGAGAAGCTAGTGAGCGAGGGGATTCTGAGAGAGTCAGGCAACCGGAGGCGCAACCGCGTTTTCATTGCTCACGAGATCCTCGATGTCGTTAAGGCTGAACCGTAGAATCTCTTAGGATCTGCGCTCGTCTCAATCCGCCGACCAGGAAAAGGTTGGGCTTCTGTGTTTTTTTCGGAGTTGGAGCCACTCATGGCTTGAGGTCATCTGTAGTGACCAGTGCGGCGGCGGAGGGAGGGTCAGCCACCGGCGGGCGGCTCGGCCAGGCGGCAGATGCAGTCGGGGGCGCAGTGGCGCAGCGGCGGCCATTCGCCGCCGAGGTAGAGGTCGGTGCTGAAGTAGCGCTCGCTGCGGTCGGGCAGAATCGTCACCACCTTCTTGTCCAGCCCAATTGCGTCCAGGGTGCGAATGGCGGCCAGGATATTGGCGCCGGAAGAGATGCCGACCACCAGGCCGAACTCGCGGCTGAGACGCTTGGCCATCTCCACCGCCTCGTCGCTGCCCACCGCTTCCACCCGGTCCACCTGCGTCATGTCCATAATGGCGGGGATGAAGCCGTCGCCGATGCCGGCAATCTTGTGGCCGGCGAACTCGCAACAGCCGCTCATCACCGCGGCCTCGCTCGGCTCCACCGCCACCAGGCAGAGTTTGGGGTTGCGCTCGCGGAGGTAGCGGCCCACGCCCATCAGCGTCCCGCCCGTGCCCACGCCGTCGACAAAAGCGTCTACTTCGCCCCCCATCTGCTCCCAGATCTCGGGGCCGGTGTGGGTGTAGTGCGCCTGCGGGTTGTCGGGATTCTCGAACTGACGGGGACAGTAAAAAGTCGGGTTCTCTTCGAGAATTCGTTGCAATCGTGTCAGCGCCCCGGCGAAGCCGTCTTCTTGCGGGGTCAAGCAGACTTCCGCCCCCAGGCTCTGCAGCAGCCGGACACGCTCGGTGCTCATGTGCGCCGGCATCAGGATGATCAGTCGGTAGCCTTTGACCGCCGCCACTTGGGCCAGGGCGATGCCGGTGTTGCCGCTACTCAGCTCGATGATGACCGAGCCTGGGCGCAGCTCGCCGCGCTGTTCCGCCTGTTCCAGCATGTAGTAGGCAATGCGGTCCTTGACGCTCCCGGTGGGATTCATGAATTCGGCTTTGCAGTAGAGCCGATAGGCTCGGCCCTCGTGCCGCACCTCTAGCGGCAGCATGGCGGTGCGGCCGATGCAGTCGAGGATGGTGGACTTTTCGCGATCCATGCTGAATCTACCGATGCCGCTGACTGTAGGCCGCGCACAGTTCGAAGTCAACTAGGGAGATTCTCACTGCAGAGGCCTGCCTGCGCCAGGGCCTGCCTGCGGCAAGCAGGCTACGGCGGGCAGGCGCAGAGAACAAATGAACCCCAGGGCCTTATCTGTGTTCATCTGTGTGAATGGTCCGACTTCGCTCACCACAAGTCTGTGGTTGCGTCTGATTAGCGGGTGCGGGCGACCAGCAGGGTGAGGTCGTCCTCCTGCTCGCGGCCGCTGAAGACCTGCACGGTGGTGGCCAGCGTGTTAAGCAGCTCGGAAGCGGCGAGCCGCGAGTTGGCCCGGACAGTGTCGAGCAGGCGCTGCTCGCCGAAGGCTTCAGAGGTCGCCGGGGAGCAATCCGGCGCGCGTGGCCGGGCTGCCAGCGACCAGACGGGTGATGCGCAGGGCCTGTTGATCGCGCAGGTAGTCGTACTCGATGCCGAGCAGGGCCGTGGGTTCGGCGTGGCGGGCGTAATACATCCGGAGAACGCTGTAGAGGACGGCCGCGCCGGCGAGCAGGATCGCCAGCCCCAGCAGGACAGGCCGCGGGAGTGAGGTGAAGCCGCGCATGCTCTTGCGTTCCATTATACGGTCAGGGCGAAGCGAGCGCGCCGCTCAGCTTCGAGGTTGGCAGACGCCGCCAGCGCCAGGACGGGTCAGCGTCGAGGAGCGCCACCGAGGCGGGCGCCCGAGGAGGGGGCTACTGCTTTTTCTTCTTCTTGCGGGCCTCCTGCTCGGCCAGCAGGGCGCGCATTTCGTTGTAGGTGGCGATGATCTGCGGCAGGTTCATGGCGGAGCCGCGGCCACTGTAGAACCCCACGGTCAGAATGGCAGCAATCACGTTGACTTGTTTCATCGGGCGCACCTCGGAAACGATGTTGAGACCCCCCTCAAGATAGCCGGGGCGCACCGCGGAGGCAAGATGGAAGGTTCCCCGGGTGGGCCAATCGTGCTAGAACTCTGGTTGAGCAGGAGACGCCGCGGGTGCATCGGGGGAAGCGAGGTGGGCGATGACCAACCGGGAGTTTTTTCTCCAGCGGTGCGAGGAAGAGTACCCCACGTTCTGCAAGGTGTTCCGGGCGCTGCCGGCGGACCAGCCCGACTTCCGGCCGCACCCGCGCTCGCGGACGGCGGCCGAGCTGCTGTGGCTGCTGGTGCTGGAGGAGCAGGCGTGCTCGGGGTGGATCGACGCGGGGAAGGTCGATTGGAAGGTGACGCCGCCACCGGCAAGCCTGGGGGAAGCGATTGCCGCCTACGAGCGGGCGCATAGCGAGCTGGCCCCGCGCCTGTGCTCCCTTGACGACCAGACGTGGGAGGAGAAGAAGGTCCAACTCGTCGTCGGTGGCGACGCCGGCTCGTACGAGCTGCCTCTGGGCGAGATGCTGTGGGCGGTACTGTTTGACGCCATCCACCACCGCGGGCAGCTCAGCCTCTACATCCGGCTCACCGGAGGCAAGGTACCGGCCATCTACGGCCCCTCGGCGGACGAAGCGCTATCTTAGCCCTGATTTTCCTATAAGTTAGGAGACATTCCGCAGGCAAAGAGAAGGCGAACATTTTTCTTGACAGGCGAAGAAAAAGCGAATAGAGTCCGCCGCGATGAGCCACACGGCACAGGCCGGGCGCGCAACTCCCTCAACCGAAACCGCCTTGCCTCTTCTGACGGAACCCTGGCGACCAACCCCCGCCCGGGACCGCCGGCGCAGCCATACCAATGGCTGCGGGGCAAAGCGGGTCGAGTCCCCCCCAGCGGACATCCCCAAGGCCCCGCCGACGGGAATTGCGCGCCTGGCCGCCTCTGCCCCCAAGGAGCTGGAGCGCCACCAGGTGGAGTACTTTCGCCTGGCAGTGCGCTCAGTGCTCAACCCGGTCAACAGCCGCCGGGTGGGCTTCAAGTGGTCGATCAACCCTTACCGCGGCTGCGAGTTCGGCTGCCACTACTGCTACGCCCGCTACACCCACGAGTACATGGAACTCGACCCGCGCCAGTTCGAGAACAAGATTTACGCCAAAGACGAGGCGGCGCGGCTGCTGCGGCGCGACCTGGAGCAGGCGGGGGAAAAAGTTTTGCGCGAGCACATCGCCATCGGCGCCGCTACCGACCCCTACCAGCCGGCCGAGCGCAGCTTCGGCGTGACGCGGGCGGTGCTGGAAACATTGAGGGAATTCGCCGCCACGCTGCCCGGGGGCGGCGGGCTGAGTCTGTCGATCACCACCAAGTCGAACCTGGTGCTGAAGGACATTGATTTGCTGCGCGCGCTCGCCCGCAACAATCGGCTGCATGTCAACCTGAGCGTCACCACCTTGAATCCGCGCCTGGCGCGCGTGCTGGAGCCGCGCGCGCCCCGGCCTGACCTGCGCTTGGACACGGTGCGGCGGCTGAACTACGGCGGCATTTCCTCCGGCGTTTTCGTGGCCCCCATCCTGCCCGGGCTCACCGACGACCCCGGCGACCTGGAGGCGCTGGTGGCGGCCGCCGCCGAGGCCCGGGCCTCCTACCTCTGCGCCAACGTCGTTTTCCTCATGCCCAGCTCACAAAAGAAGTTCTTCCCTCTGCTGGAGGAGAAGTTTCCGCGCCTGCGCAAGCAGTATCACAAGTGGTTCCGCCTGAACGGCTATGCCCCGCGGCCCTACCGCACCCGCATTTCCACCCTGATGCGCGAACTGCGCAGCAAGTACAACCTGCCGGAGCGCTGGCCCGACGACGACGTCGCCCCTAATTACGCCGCCCTTGCCGCCGCCGCGGCAGCCGCCCGCCCGCAACTCGCCCTGCCCTTCGCCTCCTGAGGTACGACCGGTTCCCCCGGCCGGCGGCTCTGGCGCGTTCCTTTGTCTTTCGCTAGACTACCGCCGCACGCCATGAACTCCACCCGACGTCCATCTGAAGCAGTGTCTCATCCCATTCGCGGGCATGGTTTTGGCACGGCTCCGGTCTTCCTGGCTGCCATCAGCACCATCCTCGGCGCCATCATGTTCCTGCGGTTTGGCTACGCTGTGGGACACCTGGGGCTGCTCGGGGCTTTGTGGGTGATCTTACTCGGCCACATGGTGACTATCCCCACGGCGATGGCTCTGGCGGAAATCGCTACCAATCGCCGCGTCGGGGTCGGTGGCGAGTACTACATCATCAGCCGCTCGTTCGGCATTACCATTGGTGGCGCGATTGGTGTTGCCCTCTACCTCTCGCAGGCTATCTCGGTCGCCTTCTATATGGTTGCTTTCGCCGAGGCTTTCCAGCCGGTTTACGGCTGGCTGGAGGCGCACTACGGCTTCGTCGCCGACCCGCGCATGGTGAGCCTCCCGGCTACATTCGCCCTCCTCTTTCTTCTTCTTAGGAGAGGTGCCGCGCTCGGTGTCCGGGCACTCTGGGTGGTAGTCGGCCTTCTGGCAATCTCCCTCGCTGCATTCTTCCTGGGAAAGGGTCCGGCGGCCGGTCCCGAGCTGCCGGTCTCTCTGATTGCTCATATTTCCAACCCGGATCTCTTTGCCCGAGTCTTCGCCATCGTTTTCCCGGCCTTTACCGGCTTCGCCGCCGGCGTCGGCCTTTCAGGAGACCTGAAGAACCCGGCGCGGTCCATTCCTTTGGGAACACTAGCGGCTACTCTTGTGGGAATGCTGATCTACGTTGCTCTCGTAATCAAACTAGCTTGGAATGCAACCCCACAAGAACTGGCGACCGACCAGTTGATTATGAGCAAGATTGCCTTGTGGGGTCCCATTATTCTCATTGGCTTGGCGGCAGCGACCTTCTCCTCGGCGCTGGGCTCCATCCTAATCGCCCCCCGCACCTTGCAGGCGATGGCCCGTGATCGTGTCTTGCCCATTCGGAGAGTCAACGCTTTCTTGGCCTACGGCCGTGGGGGGGAGCAGGAACCCGTGAACGCTACCCTGGTTTCCGGCATCATCGCACTCGGGTTCGTGGCGATTGGGACCGTGGACTTTGTGGCGCAGATCATCAGCATGTTTTTCATGGTCACCTACGGAGCCATTGCGACTATTTCGTTTCTGGAGCACTTCGCCGCCAACCCGTCTTACCGGCCCACCTTTCGCTCGCGCTGGTATCTCTCTCTGCTGGGTGCGGTGATGTGCTTCATGATGATGTTTCAGATGCAGCCCTTCTACGCCCTGCTGGCGCTGGCCATCATGTGGGGCATTTACTGGAGTCTTCACAGGCGGCGCAAGGGTGAGCGCGACCTCTCAGCCATCTTTCAAGGAGTCATGTTTCAGTTGACCCGCCGCCTCCGCATCGCCATCCAACAGAGCGGAGCTGGCAGTGGCCGCATCCGCGACTGGCGGCCCTCCTTTCTCTCCATCACGCGTCACTCGCTCGACCGCGTCGCCCACTTCGAGCTGCTGCGCTGGATTTGCCACCGCCACGGCTTCGGCCAGTTCATTCACTACGAGCAGGGGAAGTACTCGGCCGAGTCCGAAAAAAGCGTCGATGAGATTGAAAGTAAGCTCATCCGCCGCACCGAGATGACCCACGCGGGGATCTTCGTCGCTACCGTCATTGCGCCCTCCTTCAAGACCGCGCTCGCCCAGGTGGTGCAACTCCCCGGCATCTCCGGGCTGCCCAACAACAGCGTTCTGCTTGAGTTCTCGCGCACCTACCCCGAGGAGATCGAGGAAGTCGTCGAAGGCGCCCGACTGGTGGCGCCGCTGGGCTTCAATGTCTGCATCCTGCGCTCCTCCGAGGCCCGCTTCGGCTACCGCAAGAGCATGCACCTCTGGTTGACCAAGGATGACCTGGAGAACGCCCCGCTGATGATTCTCCTGGCCTACATCATCCTCGGCCACCCGGATTGGGAGAGCGCGGAGATCAGTATCTTTGCCTGCTATCCTGCCTCCCGACTGGAGGAGGAACTTGAAAAACTGAATGACTTGATCGCCCAGGGCCGTTTGCCCATCTCGCGCAACCGGATCACGCCCGTCCCCTACGATAGCGAATCCTCCTTCGAGCGCGCCGCCGCCGCCCAGTCCGCCGACGCTGACCTGGTCATCCTGGGCCTGACCCGAGAGGAAATCCACCAGGATGCCAAGTCCGTGCTGCTCTCGCACCAGTCTCTCAAAGACGTCCTGTTCGTCAATGCCAACCAGCGCATCTCCATCTCTTAGGCCTGATTTGACACCACCGGCCCCGCGGGTTATAGCATCTCAGGATGGATGGAGGGTGAAATGAAACCACGACTGATTGTGATTCTGAGTCTGGCACTTGTCTTTTTCCTGCTCGGCTGCGGCAGCCAGCAAGCGGCGCCGCCGGAGCCAGCAGCCTCAGCGCAGAAGGAAGCCCAGCAGGAGACCGCGCCCGCTGCGGAAGCCGAGGAGCCCATGACCCCGGAAGAGCGCGAGGGCTACATCAAGAAGGTCGAAGCTGAGCTGAAGCAGATGGACGACCGCATCGTCGAGCTGAAGGAGCAGGCCCAGAAGGCCAGCGGGGCCACCCGCGACAAACTCAATGAGGCGATCAAGGAACTGGACGAAAAGCGCAAGGTTGCTCAGGAGAAGCTCGAGGGCCTCAAGGGCGCCGGCGACAAAGCCTGGAGCGCCACCAAGAAGGGAACCGACAAGGCCGTCGACGAAGTGAAGAAGACCTACGAGCGGGTGAAGTCCCTCTTCTAAGCCGCTGGCAGGATGCTGAAAGACGCTTTAGCAATTGTCATTCCGAGCCCTTGAGCCCGCTGGGCGGGGCGAGGAATCTGCTTTTTCTTCCACCC
>DATEUS010000251.1:0-4853 GCA_035282985.1 Candidatus Acidiferrales bacterium | reverse complement strand
CCGCCTTCGCGGCGCGGCCGGGCTTCGTTGACTACGAGCGCGCGGCCGAGGAACTCCTTGCCATTCAGTTCCTGGATGGCCCGCTCGGCCTCCGCATCGTTGCTGATCTCGGCGAAGGCGAAACCGCGAGGCTGATTGGTGTAGCTATCGCGGATGAGGGTGACGCTATCCGCGTTGATGCCGGCGCTGCTGAACCATTCCCGCAGGTCCTGCTCCGAGGCCTGGTAGGACACGTTACCGATATAGAGCTTCTTCACCGATATACTCCTTTTAGCCCCTGGACCGTTTCTCCTCTTGGGGCGCAAGGCTGAAGGAAAGGCTCAAGATAGTGGGCCAGGCCGAACAGCGACCGACGCGACACTCAGGTGAGTCCGTCACTCCAGCTAATCCGCCCCATCATCCCTCAATCGGGCATACGGGGTCAAGTGCATGTACTCGTTCACATCATTGGTGACACTTTTGCCGAACCCTAAGTGATTCTGCGAACAGCAGGATAGAGCCGTTTTTCCTATCCTGCCGAGTGTAGGTCACGAAAAAGCTAGAGAAAAGGCTCCTTTTAGGGAAAGGACCGCTCGGCAAACATCCCGGGCAACTCGCAGGGCTTACGGAACAGGGCCAAAACAAAGCTGGTTGAGTGTCACGGATCAATCTGAACGAGTACAGTGCAGCGTTTCACCCCCCGGCGCCGTCCCAATTCTGGCTGCGCCGCCGCCACGAGCATTTTCTAGCCTTTCTTCTGATTGCTGACTAGAATTGGCCCCAGTGGAACCGGCCAATTCTTCCGCGTCGGCAGTCAAAGAGTCAGCGTTACTTTACGGCCTGCACACCCGCCTATCCCACCAAAAGGCGGCCATGGTGGGCCTACAGCACGTGTTGGCCATGTTTATTGGCATTATTACTCCTCCCCTGGTTGCTTCGCGGGCGCTGGATTTTTCTCCCAGCCAGACCGCCTACCTCGTCAGCATGGCGCTGGTGGCCTCGGGACTGGCGACGTTTGTGCAGGTGAGCCGGTTGGGGCCGGTGGGGTCAGGGCTGCTCAGCGTGCAGGGGACGAGTTTTGCCTTCTTGGGCCCTCTCGTTCAAGCCGGGCAACTGGGGGGTCTGCCGCTCATGATCGGCATGTCGCTGTTCCTGTCGCCGGTGGAGATGGTCTTGAGCCGGTTTCTGGTCAAGCTGCAGAAGATTCTCACCCCGCTGGTGTCAGGGGTTGTGGTGTTGATGATTGGGCTCTCGCTCGTCCCCGTGGGAGCGAAGAGTATTGCCGAGGGTCTGGGCAATCGGGCGCCGACCTGGGCCGGGTTGGCTGTCGGCGGCATCGTCATTCTCGTTGTCGTCGCCCTGCACGGTTCGCAGCGGCCCTGGGCGCGGATTTCAGCGGTGGCGGTCGCGCTCCTGGTGGGCTACGGGGTCTGCGCAGCTGCCGGGTACCTTGAGTATCGCCCTCCCACCGCAGGGGCGTGGTTTGTCTTGCCAGTTCCCTTCAAGTACGGTCTGGCTTTTCGATGGGAGTTGGCGCTGCCTTTCCTCTTGCTCTACTTGATAACAACCATCGAAAGCATCGGCGACCTGACGGCCACAGCGCAGCTCTAGACGCATCGAGGCAGAACGGCCAGCATAGATAGTGAATTCGAGGGCTCTGGCAGAAGTGGTTCTAGCGCAATGTCGGAATAGACTTCGCCGCTGCCTCTGACTCAGGGCCGTCGGCTAGTTCGCCCAGTCGCGCGAGGCTTTAGTTCCGGTGGCTGGCTGCGTTTTGGTGGGAGAGCCATTGAGGGGAATCAGGGTGGCCTCGGAATGGTTGAGGGTTTGCTCATCCGGGCCAGTCATGATAAAGGCGAAGCCCTCATCATCGGTGTAAGCGAGCCGGCCATCGGGTAGCCTGACGATCATCGCTCCATCCCTCCACTTTATTTTGATGAACAAAACCCGGCTGGGGGATGGAGCGTTAGTCTCATTCGGCAGGGTACGGAAGTACTACGGGTGAGAAGGCGCAGCTTGGCCTTCTGCGCTGTCGTCGCTGTGGCTGAGCCTTCTCAGCGGACCTGAATTCGAAGACGTTGTATTTTCTCCTGGCTTGGTTGCATACTAGGGCCGCCACTCTTCTAGGGCGCTTTTCGCAGAAGCGCTGCCCTTCGATGCCTGAAGACGAACAGTTGCGGCTGGCTCGACTCGTACAGAGCTCTCTGCTGCCGCCCCCGCTGAGCTTGCCCGGCTTGAAACTGGCGGCTCGCGTCGTGCCTTCGGTGCAGGTCGGCGGCGATTTCCTCGACTATTTTCCGCTGGGGCCGGAGCAACTGGGGTTCTACCTGGGGGACGTCCAGGGCAAAGGGGTGGAGGGCGCGCTTTACGCTCTCCTTATCAGCGGACTGATGCGGGGCCTCCACAAGACCGGCGTCGAGCCGGTGGAGGTTCTGTCGGCGCTCAATCGTCGCCTGTGCTTCCGCTCGGTGCCGGGCAAGTTCTGCTGTCTGAGCTACGGCGTCTTTGATCTGGCCCGGCGGGAGCTGAGCTATGCCAGTGCGGGCCTGCCCTTTCCTTTGCTTCTCCGCGACCGCACACTCACGCGGATCGAGCTGACCGGATCGCCCGCAGGCCTGTTCAACCCCAGCGAGTACGACCAGGTTACCGTGAGCTTGCAGGCCGGTGATCGCTTGCTCTTCTACACCGATGGCGTCTCTGACTGCTTCCGCTCCGTCTCCGCTCCCCACGGTGACGGTGAAGAGGAATTAGGCGAGTTCTTTGCTGCCGAGGCCCACGGCTCAGCCGAGGAACAGGCCGACCGGCTGGTCGCGTACTTGCAGGTGCTGCAATCCGGACGCGCCGGCTCGATCTTCGACGACGCCACCTTCCTGCTCGCCCACCTCCCGTAGTTCCCGGTGGGCTTATTCCTGCCTCAGGCGCGGTGGTTGGGTCCACCTCCGTCGGCACTAGGCGGCCGGGCGCGAGGCTGAGGCGGGCACCTCCGCCCTCGACCGGCGTCGGGCGCCGTTGACTGGGGTTGCGCGGGGTGATGAAGCCGACCGATACCCTGGCCCCTACTGCTGGGTGGTTCAGCGGGCCGCCGTGAGTATGGTGAAACCGTCAAAAATGTACTCACGCCGGTCCCCATCCATCCTGAACTGATCCGTGCCGGCCAGCACTTGCCGGAAGGCGTCCCGTAGTCGTATGAGCATCTCGGGCTTTTCCGCCGGGAAGTTATGCGCCGGAAGCACCAGTTCCAGTTGGGGGACCAGCTTCACCAATCTCTCCACCGAGCGCTGGTAGTCAGCCAGGTTGGTCTCGGGAACATAAAGAAAAATTGGTCCAGCATAGAAGGTGTCGCCGGTGAGCAGAAGCTTGTTCTTGCGGTCCAGAAGACAGAGAGCATCAGGGGTGTGGCCCGGGGTCCGCACCACTTCCAGCTGGCGTTCGCCAAGATCAATCACATCACCATCTCTGACAAAGTGCGAGATGCGAAATGGGGGTATCCTATAGTTGCCGGGGTCGAATCCCGGCGGCAGATTGCCGCAGAACCGCTCGGGAATCACTACTTCCCGCACTTGCTCATGAGTGGCGCCCGCCTCATTCTGGTGAGTATAGGCGGTGTCCAAGCCAAGGACGTCTGGGAACTGCCAGTTATCCCCCACATGGTCGAAATGCGTGTGCGAGTTCAGCACCGTGATAGACAGCGGCGTCAGCTGCGCTACGAGCTTGTGCATATCGCCGATGCCCAGGCCGGTATCGAAAAGCAAGGCGCGTCTTGAACCGACAAGAAGGTAGGAAATCACCTCTTCGTACTGGTGAGGTTCGTAAATGGCAAAGACCCCGGGGCGAATGCGGTAAACTTCAAACCAGTTGCTGTCGACGCGCACGCGGTCCAAGTTCTTGTACCCGGGGCGTGGAAGTCCGCTGCACCAGTTGGCAGGCAAAGGCTCACCCTTGGCCTCTGCGCGCGGGGGCCTGGTCTCCTGCTGAGCCCACAGAGGGCAGCCAACAAGCATGACCAATAGAAGCCGGATCAAGCCCATGCCCATCTGCCTGGCTGTCATGTTCGCCCCAAGAAACAGGTTCAAGTCACAAGCAGAAAGCTCAATCGAGCATATCGGAATGTGTATAAGGCTGCAAGATGGGCCGTGACTAAGCGAATTGGCTCCCCGGGCAGGATTCGCTTGTCCTGCTTGCCCAGAGCCTTGACGAAGGGAGCGCAGTCGAAGGGAACCTGCAATTCGCCGCGGCGAATTAACAGGCTTTCAAGAGAACCTGCCGGATCCATTGGCGTCCCTTACCTGTTTTGAGCTCCCGTTCGCGGCGCATGGCCACGGAGCGGGTAGCAAACTGTTCGCAGTGGAGCAGCATCCAGGGGCCTTTGTGACGCTTGGTGTGCAGGGTCAACCGGCATTCGGGGTCATTGTGTTGGCACAGGCGGCGTGCGAGGTTACTGGTTTGGCCTACATATGTTTTGCCCTTGGGGTTTAGCAGTATGTAAACGAAGAAGGCCATGGGAGTTGGCTCCCCGGGCAGGATTCGAACCTGCAACCCTTCGGTTAACAGCTTAGCCCCCTTTCTCATGTTTTCAGTGACTTACTGCTGCCCTTGTGGGGACTTTTGTGGGGAGTGCAGGTGGATTTTCGATGGCGGCGACGGCCTGGCGGAGTGATTCCTGCCCGACGTGGCCGTAGCGC
This sequence comes from Candidatus Acidiferrales bacterium, assembly GCA_035282985.1. Classification (GTDB taxonomy): domain Bacteria; phylum Acidobacteriota; class Terriglobia; order Acidiferrales; family 2-02-FULL-67-57; genus DATEUS01. The sequence continues at coordinate 192 of DATEUS010000251.1, read as the reverse complement.
CGCGCCATGCGGACCGCTGCGCTCGGGCTCCAGCCCATGACCAGGGCGACGGCGGAGAAGGGGACGCCGGCTTCGAGCATCCGAGTGCAGGCGGTGTGCCGCAGATCGTGGAAGCGGCACTTCACTTTGGCCGCTGCGCGGGCTGTTTCCCAGGCGACTTTCCAGCGCCCGAGAGGGCGCGTGGGGTCGGCG
>DATEUS010000250.1:0-2739 GCA_035282985.1 Candidatus Acidiferrales bacterium | reverse complement strand
CCGGTGCTGGAGCTTGTCAACCTGGGCACCGGCGAAACCACCCCGGTGGCAGGGGACAAGCGGCTCTTGCCAACTTCGATCACGTGGGCCCGCGACAGCCGAAGCTTCTATTTCACCACCCGGTACTCCAGCGACCCGCTCTACTTCACCGCTACGATCACCCTGCTCTACCACTACGAGGTCGAGAGCAAACACCTGCAGCAAGTGGAGCTCGACTGGGAGTGGGGTCTAGGTGGAGACGACGAGGGACGCGTGCAAGCGACCGAAGACGGCTTCATCACCCTGCTGGCCGACGGGGTTCGCTTCCGACCGGCGCGCTACCGGCGCAAGGCAGGCACCTGGGTGCGAGAAGACATCGCCGGCGCGCACACCCGGAGCCTCTTCGACTGGTCGCTGGCCCCGAACGGCAACACGCTGGTCTACGACTATTCAACCCCCAGCCAGCCAAGGCAATGGTACCGAGCCCAGCTTAGCGGCGCGCGGGTGGAGGGCGAAGAGCGCCTAACGAATCTGAATCCTTCCTACGCTGAAAAGCCGTTGGCCCGGACGGAGGTGGTGCGCTGGACCGGCGGTGGCGGCGAAACCGTGGAGGGCTTGCTCTACTATCCCCTCGGGTATGAGCCCGACAGGAAATACCCGTTGCTGCTGATTCTCCACGGCGGCCCGCTGGACGTGGACCTGGACCGCTGGTTTCTTACCCTCTCCCGTCCCCTGCCGCTCTACCCCCAGCGAGGAACCTTCGTCCTGCGCGTGAACTATCACGGCAGCGGCAACTACGGCTTGGCCTGGGCTGAGTCCATCTGCTGCGGCAAGTTCTACGAGCTGGAACGCCTCGACCTGAAGATGGGGGTGGATTGGCTGATCGAGCGCGGCCTGGTCGATCCGGACAAACTGGGAGTCATGGGCTGGTCGAATGGGGCCATTCTTGCCATCGATCTGGTTCTCCACGACCCGCGCTTCAAAGCTCTCTCGGCCGGGGCCGGCAACGTGGAGTACTTCGGGGACTTTGGGCTGGTGTCATTTTCGGCCACGTGGGACAACTACTACTTCGGCGCCGCGCCCTACGAGAACCCGGAGCTCTATGTGCGCAAGTCACCGTACTTCCGGCTGAAGGATGTCTCGGTCCCCACCCTGATCCATACAGGGACGGAGGACAGAGCCGTGGGGGCCGTCAACGCCTGGAACCACTTCCGCATTCTCCAGCAAGCCACCCAGACACCGGTCAAGCTGGTGCTCTATCCCGGCGAACCTCACGACATCGGACACTTCGTCCACCAGCGGCGGAAGCTGGAGGAAGACCTGGCCTGGTTCGACCGCTACCTGTTCGGCACCTACAAGGAGCCCAACGAGGCCTTCAAAGAGGGCTCGCCGCTCGACGTCGCCCTCAAACGCACCCGCATTCAGAAGGCGGGAACTCGCTACGGGGTGGAGGCGAAGGGCACGCTCATTCCCGAGGTGGTCAAGCACAAGGACCTGGAGTTGGGACGCTTCGAGGTGACCCGGGCCCAGTTGGCCGCCTTCGATCGTGCCTACCGGTTCGAGCCCGGCACGGAGAACTTCCCGGCCAACAACGTCAACTTCGAGCAGGCCCAGGCCTATGCCGCCTGGCTGGCTGAGCTAACCGGCGCGACCTACCGCCTCCCCAACGAGGACGAAGTCAAGGAAATGTACGAGGCCGCCCGAGAGAACGAGAACACGCTCGACTACTGGGCCGGTTATACCCCGAACCCCGATGACGCCGCCCGTCTGGCCAAGAAGGTGGAGGAGTTGCCCGGCACGGCCCCGCTGCTGCGCGAGGTGGGCCAGTTCCGCGGCCACGGCAAGGAGGAGCTGGTGTTCGACCTGGGCGGCAACGTGGCCGAGTGGGTTATCGGCGCCGATGGCAGCGGGGAGCTACTGGGTGGGAGCGCCGATCGCGCCGCCGACCCGAAAGCCCCTCCGCAGCACGCCGCGGAAGCCTACCGCGGCTTCCGCGTGGTGCGGGGGGCACCGAAGAAGGAGGCTGAATAGCGCGCCGCGGGCGCGGGTCCCAAGCCGGGCTGCACACGGCGTGTGCGGGCCTGTACACGGCGTGTGCGGGGCCCTGGGGGAGCCATCCAGGCTGGTCCCAAGAAGGTTTAGCACCTAGCTGCCGGTGGGGGAGGCGGCGACGGGTGTGCCGGCCTCGACTTCCTCTAGCGGGATGACGATCCAGCAAATCAGGTAGGCAATCAGGCCCCCGCCACCGAACAGCGCCACCAGCAACCAAATGACCCGCACCAGCGAGATGTCGAGGTCAAAGTGCTCGGCAAAGCCGGCGCAGACGCCGGCGATGGCCTTGTGGCGCCGCGAGCGTCGCAAGGGTTTGTAAGGCCGCGGCGGCGGCGCGATGGGTTTTTGCGCCGCGCCGCAGTGATAGCAGTAGCGCGAAGCGTCCAGAATCTCTTGGTGGCAGTTGTAGCAAATCATCGCTGCTCCCTCTGCCCTGGTCTACGAGAACAGCCTACCAAAAGTTCCCCGTCAAAGCACGGGTACCCTGAGGAGATAGAGCGAGGGGAGTGCCTGGTACCCGGTGGCCGGAGCCACCGGGTTGGACCTTAGGTATCTTGGAGCCTTCTAGGCCAGGGATTCGTCTCCGTCCCCTGATGCCCGTTCAGCCCAGCGGCTCCCGCCCCTGGGCCCCGGTGGCGGGAGCCACCGGGTTGAACAACAAGGGACAGGCGCCTTACACAACACGACCTCAGGGGCTCAAGCCCAAAC
>DATEUS010000249.1:0-3526 GCA_035282985.1 Candidatus Acidiferrales bacterium | reverse complement strand
ACGCACAAAGACCTGCGCGCCCAAGCCGTAGGCGGCGTCTTGACCCCTGGGCTCGCCAAAACCACCAAGCCAGGCCAGGCGATGCTCCAGCAGTTGGCCGCCTTCCACGACCTCGGTTTCGATCTCCGCCAGGTAGTCGCGGTCAAAGCGAAAACGCTTGCGGGCGGCGAGCTGGCCGTCGCTCCATTCGAAGACCAGCTCGGCCGGGGCGATCAACGTGTCGGCGGGCGCGGCGACCACGAAAAGGGCGTCGTTCAGCTTCTCTTGCACAACCGCATCCGCGAGCGACACCGATAGCGGGTAGCCGGTGTGGGTTTCGCTGCTGCGCACGAGCTCGACCGGCTCTTCGGCGTCGTCTTTGAAATCCTTCAGGCGCCAGCTCCGCACCGTGGCCCCGTGAGTGGAAAAGACAATGGTGGCGACATCGGTCTCTAGGGTGAGGATGCGCTCGACGCTGCCCTGGCGGACCTCGCTGACTGCGGGCGGCGGCGGCTCCGGGACCGCCTCGGTGGGCTGGGTAGGCGGCACAGCAGGGGCCGGGTGAGCCACTGCCGGGCGCGTCTCCGGTGCAGCAGGCCCGCCTGCCGGACGGGCAGGCTTCGGTCGTGGCACCGTCGTGCGCATATAGCTGGACCACACCACCAGGACCAAGAAGGAAAGCCCGAAGGCGAGCAGGATTCGTTTTTCCGGGGAGGGTTCAGCCACAGGCTGCCTCAGCTTTCACGGTTGATTCATTGCTCTCTGCTGCCTCGGGCACGGGGTCGAAGCCACCAAAGACGCCGGGGCGACACCGCCCCAAGCGTATGAGCGCCAGCCAGAGCCCGCGCCGAGGCCCGTGCCGCTCGATGGCTTCCAAGGCGTAATTCGAGCAGGAGGGATGGAACTTGCAACCCCAGAGATTCAGCGGCCGCAGCGCAATCTGATAGAAGCGGATGACCGCCAAGGCGGTCTGCTGCAGCCACCCTTCGACTTCGCTCCCCTCGACTCCGCTCGGGGCGAGCAAGGTGCCCCGCCCTGCCCGTCCGGCCCGCCTGCGGAACGCGCAGGCAGGCGGGGCGAAAGTCGAGGGACAGGGCTGCGCTCCGCCCATCGCAACTGCCTTCTCGGACATCATGCCTTCTCGTTCCGCCCCAGGGCCGCTGCCAGCAGGGCCTCGAGCTCCCGGCTCAAAGCGCTGAAATCGGTTGTGGCCACGTTGCTTGTGCGCGGCTGCACCACCACGTCCCAGCCCGCGGGCAACTGCGCCTGGGCGTGGCGGAGAATTTCGCGCAGGCGCCGCTTCACCCGGTTGCGCAGCACCGCCGTTCCCAGCCGGGCCTTCACCGAGACGCCCCAGCGGGTGGGCCCCGCCCCGCTTGTGCGGGGCCGCGCCACCACCAGGAAGCGCTGCGACAGCTGGCGCCGCGCCGGGGCGCGATAGATGCGGTCGAAGTCGCGCGTGCTCAGGCCAGTCGTCGCGGGTCGTGCGGGTTGAGAGAACACTGGTGTCACTGCACGAACATGCTCGGCGGCGATGACGAATGCCGCTAGAGGGCCAAGCGATGGCGCCCCTTTCGGCGCCGGGCCGCCAGCACGCGGCGTCCGCCTTTGCTCTTCATGCGGCTGCGAAACCCGTGCGTCTTGCGGCGGCGGCGGACGTTGGGTTGGAAGGTGCGTTTGGGCATCGGATCCTCGGGCCTGCCTACCGCAGGCAGGCAGTCGCGCGCCCGCCGCGGCGGGCTGGCGCCTTGCGTGCGAAAGCAAACTCTCAGTATAGGAGAGCGCTCGACGCAGCGTCAAGCAATTGTCGCCACCCTGCTTCGGCTCGCTTTCTTGTTTCCCCAATCGGTGGCGTGGAAAAGTTTCCCAAGTTGTGGTATAGTGCGCGGCTTCCCGGGGAGAGAAGTAACGGGGTCGGATTTCTTCCGAAAGGTTCTTGCCAGCAGTTGCTCGTTGTTTTGCACACCTTTTTCGAGGGCGGGCTCTGTGCGCGGCGATGAAATTCTTCGAAGCCAACACGGAATCAGCCCACTGACCCTCTCGGGCTTGTGGAAATCCCTGTGGATGTCTCGGTGGATTTCCTTCCTGCGGTACCGGGTGTCGGCATGAATCTCTGGGAAAAGATCCTCACCCACCTGGAAGCGGAGCTGAACCCGCAGACCTTTTCCACCTGGTTCAGGCCCACCCGCCTGGAGGCTGTCAAGGGAAATCTTTTGGCCGTCCGGGTCCCCAATGCCGTCTTCCAGCGCTGGCTGGCCACCGACGGGCAGGCCTCCGTGGAGCAGGCGTTGGCGGCGCTGTCGCTCAACCAGTATCGGGTGGAGTATGTGCCTGAGCCGGCCACCGAGCCGGCCGCGCCCCCCGACGCGGCCACCAACGGTCGCCCGACCCAGCCCCGGCTCGACTTCGACTCTACCGACTACCAGCTCAATCCCCGCTACAGCTTTCAGTCCTTCGTGGTCGGGTCGTCCAACCAGTTCGCCCACGCTGCCGCCTTGGCCGTGGCCGAGCAGCCCTCGAAGGCCTACAACCCGCTCTTCCTTTACGGCGGGGTGGGGCTGGGCAAAACCCACTTGATGCAGGCGGTGGGCCACCGCGTGCGGGAGCACAGCCGGGCGCTGCGGGTGAGCTACCTGAGCGCGGAAAAATTCACCAACGAGGTCATCAACGCCCTGCGCTTCGAGCGCATGGTCAGCTTCCGCGACAAGTATCGCACCGTGGACGTCCTGCTGCTCGACGACATCCAGTTCCTGGCTGGCAAGGAGCGTACACAGGAAGAGTTCTTCCACACCTTCAACGCGCTCTACGACGCCCAGAAGCAGATTGTCATCAGCTCCGACGCCGCCCCCAAGGAGATCCCGACGCTGGAGGAGCGGCTGCGCTCACGCTTCGAGTGGGGGCTGATTGCCGACATTCAGCCGCCCGACCTCGAGACCAAGATCGCTATCCTGATGAAGCGGGCGGAAACCGAGGGCTTGGCGCTACCGGCCGAGGTGGCGGAATATATTGCGCGTGGCATCCGCTCGAACATCCGCGAACTGGAAGGGGCGTTCATCCGTCTACAAGCCTATAGCTCGCTGGTGGGCGAAGCCGTCTCGCTTTCGCTGGCGGAAACGGTGCTCAAGAACATCCTGGCGCAGCAGGAGAAGCGCATCTCCATCGAGGCCATCCAGCGGCGGGTGGCGGAGGAGTTCAACCTCCGCCCTCCTGATTTGCGCGTGCGCAGCAACGCCAGGTCTATCGCCTTCCCCCGCCAGATAGCTATGTACCTGGCCAAGCAGTTGACTGGGGCCTCGCTGCCGGAAATTGGCCGCGCCTTTGGCGGCAAGCACCATACGACGGTCCTGCACTCGGTAAAGAAGATTGAGCGCCTGCGCAAGGCGGACAAAGACCTGGCGCAGCGGCTGCATAAGCTGACAGACCGGCTAGGGTAGATATACACAATGCCCCTGTGGAATCACTGTGGGCTGGAGGCAAACGCTGTGGAGACTTTTTGTCGGTTCGCGCTGGCCGGGCCTACCTGCACAGGCCATGCACATAGTTTTCC
>DATEUS010000248.1:0-15524 GCA_035282985.1 Candidatus Acidiferrales bacterium | reverse complement strand
CCCGCCTACGCGGTCGAGCCCCACTAGGGTCAGCAGCAGCGCGCCGCCGATGAGGATGAAGGCCTGGACCACTTCGGTGTAAATCACCGCCGCCAGCCCGCCGGAGATGGTGTAGATGCCGGTCAGGACGACGAGCACAATGGCGGAGGTGTAAAAGTCCCAGCCGATGGTGAACTTCAGCAGCAGGGCGCCGGCGTAGAGCGCCACCGCGATCTTGGTGAGGACGTAGGCGATGATGGAAATGCTGGTCAGGTACATCCGGCAGGCGTGGTTGTAGCGCCGCTCCAGAAACTCCGGCATGGTGAAGACGCGGGAGCGATGGTAGAAGGGCACGAAGACCCAGCCCAGCAGCAGCACGATCAGGCAAGCCAGCCATTCGAAGTGCCCGATGGGAAGCCCGGTGCTGGCCCCTGAGCCGGAGAGGCCGATGAAGTGCTCGCTGGAGATGTTGGTGGCGAACAGGGAGGCGCCGACAGCGAACCAGCCCACGTCGCGGCTGGCGAGGAAATAATCGGTGCTGGTCTGGCGGCTGCGGGAGAAATAGAAGCCGATCCCCAGCACCACCGCAAAGTAGCTGGCGATAATGACGATGTCAATGGTAGGGACTTGCGTCACGGCAGTGCCGTCGCCAACTGCAACTGAACCACACGCGGCCGTACCGCAGCGGGCGGCCGTGCCCGCAGGCTACCGGCGGCGCCGGCACGCCTCGTCGATTCGCGGAATCTGGGCGTACTCCTCTTCCCAGAATGACGGGGACTTCATTCGCTCCAGATAGTCTCGCGAGTAATTGAACTTCGTCCAGACTTCCTCTTTCTGCCGGAACAGCCGCTCCTTCTCAGATGCGGGGCGCACGTCGAGGATCTCTTCCGTGCCGGCACCGCGAAAGACTTGCTCGTACCAGGCCAATAGCTTGTCGTCGGAGAGCCGGCCCTCGCGCCTCTCCAGCTCCACCATCACCGACGGATAGCGGTCGAAGCCGTCGGTGGCGATAGTGACGATGTTGTCGTCGCGGCCCAGCCCCAGGTGCTTGGCCGTCTTGATGGAGCCGATGATGTTGCAGACGGTGGAGATGCCGCACTGGCCCTCCAAAGTCGTCACCGTGCCCGCGGGCGGACGCGCGCTTTCCCCCAGCAGCCGCGGGCCTTCTTGCAGGACCTTCAATCCACGCAGGCAGTCTTCGTCGTGGATCAGCGTCACGTAGTCGGTGGTCAGCACGTTGTGAATGAGCGTCACCATCTTGTCGCCGATACCCTCAATGCGGTGGGTGCCGCGGCCGTTGTTGTAGAGAGTGGAGCACTCGCGGGGCTCGGGCGCGCAGATCACCGCATCGGCAAAACGCGCCTTGATTTCATCCCCGGCGGCGAGTGTGCCGGCGGAACCGGGAGCAGCGACGAAGGCGGCGATGCGGCCGTTGCCATAACCGGCGGCCACCTCGAGTGCGCTGCCGCCGGTGACGTAGCGGTGGAAGCGATAGTTCGGCAACAGCTCAAACTGACCCAGGATTTTGTTCTGCGGGTTCTTCTTGTAATGCTCAGTGCGCTCCAGCACCAGGATGACGTCGCTCTCCGAGCCCGGCGTCAGGTCGAGTTGCCCGCCGTACTGTCGGATGCGCTGGTAGCGCTCGGCGCTCATCTCCTCCGGCATGATGACCACGGCCGGATACCCCATGAGCTTGGCGATGTAGGCGACGCCAATGCCGAAGTTTCCGGTCGAGGGGCCGATGATGGTTGACTGGGTCGGATCGATTTCCCCCGCCAGCTCGCCTTCTAGCAGGGTGGCATAGGCGGGCCCCACCTTGTGGCTGCCGGAGGGAAAGTCACGCCCGAGAAGAACGATGATGTTGGCCTCGACGCCGGTCAGGGCGGTGGGGAGCACGACGTGGCGGACCTGATCGCGAGCGTCGCGCCAGGTGATGTTGTAGAGATTGATCGGGTCGAGCTCGTCCCGGCCCCGGGCCGCCAGGGCCCGCTGGCGCACGGCCGCCGGCAGTTTGCTGGGGTGGAGCATTCCCTCGTAGGTGGGTCCAGGAGTGAAAGAAGGCATCGTTTTCCTCTCCCCGCTAAAAACGCTGCCAGAGGGCGCGCGCCTGGGCGCGGGCGCGCTCGGCGACGGCGGCTTCGTCCACGTTCACGCAGGTTTTGTCTTGCACCACGATCTTGCCGTTCACCATCAGCGTATCCACCGGGGCGTGGGCGATGCCGAAGAGCAGGTGGCCGAAGAGATTCCCGGCGTGAATCGGCGTGGGCGGATAGTAGTCCACCAGGATGAAGTCGGCCGAGGCCCCCGCTGCGATTCGCCCCAGGTCGAGCCCCCAGATTTTCTTCACAATTTGGCGGTTGTTGAGGAAGGCCACCGCGTAAGCTTCCGCATAGGCGACGCGCGGATCGCCGCGGCGGAGCTTTTGGACGTGGAAGGCGGTCTTGAACTCCTCCCACAGCCGCGGGGTGTAGCCGTCGGAGCCCAGACCCACCAGCACGCCTGCTTTGACCATCTCCAGCAGCTTGGCAGCGCCCACGGCGTTGTTGCAGTTCGATTGCGGGTTGTGGACGACGTTCACCTGCCGCCGGGCCAGCAGCGCAATATCGGCGGCATTGACGTGAACACAGTGGGCCGCCAGCGAGCGCTCCCCAAGCACGTCGCGCTCGCTCAGGCGCTTCACCGGTGTTCGACCAAAGCGGCGCCGGGCATCGACCACGTCACAGCGGTCTTCGGCCACGTGGATGTGGAAGCCTGCGTCCAGCCCGCGGGCTGCTTCCACGCAGCGCTCCAGCGTGCGTTCCTGGAGCGTGAAAGAGGCGTGCAGGCCGAAACTTGCCTGCAGCAAGGGATGCGGCTGGCGGCGGAGCCGCTCCAGGAAACGCATATTCTCAGACAGACCGGCTTTCGCGTTGGCCGCGCCGTTGCGGTCGGTGGTCTCGTAGCACAAACAGCCGCGCAGGCCCACTTCCTCGAAGGCCTGGGCTACGCGGTCGAGGCTGCCCCGACAGGCATTGGGCGAGGAGTGATGGTCGACGAGCGTTCCCAGACCGGCCTTGGCGCAATCGATCAGGCCCACCAGCGCGCTGTAGTAGACATCATCGCTGTTGAGCGCGCGATCCAGGCGCCACCAGAGTTTGCGGAGAATTTCAGGGAAGTTCTTGGGTGGCTTTCCGCGGAGCTCAATACCGCGCGCAAGCGTGCTGTACAGATGGGTGTGGCAGTTAATGAGGGCGGGCATGAGCAGCTTGCCACGGGCCTCCAGCACCTTTTCTCCAGGCGGGATGGCAGCCTGGTTTGCCGGCCCGACCCAGCCGAACACAGCGTCGTCCACGCGGACGGCGCCGTCATCAATCACGCGGTTGGTGTCGTCGAAGGTCAGGATGCGCGCGTTGCGAATCCACATGGCGAAAGCTCACCTTCTCCCTTAGAAGCTCAGGCCACCCGATAGCGAACGGGTCGATCGGCCATGGTGACGGCCATAATGGCCTTGGCGGTGTGGAGGCGGTTTTCGGCTTCGTCGAAGACGGCGGAGTGCGGGCCGTCAATGACTTCGTCGGTGACCTCGTAGCTGCGGTCAGCCGGCAGTGGATGCATGTAGAGCGAGCCAGGGCGAGTAACCTTCATCTTGTCGGCGTCGCAGATCCAGTGCTGGTATTTCTTAGCCAACTCGAGCGACGCCTGCGGGTCCGTTCCCATCGTGTCCAGGCAGCCCCAGCTCTTGGGAATGACAACGTCGGCCTGCTTGAAGGCTTCTTCCATGCGGTCGACCACCGCAAAGCGCACGCCCGCGCGCCGTGCATTGGCGCGGGCGGCCTCCAGGGTTTCCGGCATCAGGCGGTATTCGGGGGGATGGGCCAGCGTGACGTCCATGCCGAAGCGTGTCATCAGCATGATCAGTCCTTGGGGAACCGAGAGCGGCTTGGCGTAGCTGGGGGCGTAGGCCCAACTGACCCCCAGCTTGCGGCCGCGCAGGTTCTTGCCGAAACGCTCGCGGATGGTCATCAGGTCGGCCAGAGTCTGGCAAGGGTGGTCCACGTCGCACTGCATGTTGATGACGGGCACGTCGGCCCAGCGGGCCACTTCGCGCATATAGCGATTGCCTTCGCCGGGGATGAGGTCGTGGCGGATGGCGATGGCGTGGCCGTAGCGGGAGAGAATGATGCCGGTGTCCTTGGGGCTCTCGCCGTGGGCGATCTGCATGACGTCGGCGGTGAGGAAGTGGGCGTGGCCGCCCAACTGGGTGATGCCGGCCTCGAAGGAATTGCGCGTGCGCGTGGACTTGTCGAAGAAAATCAAGAAAATGGTTTTGTCGGGAAGATAGCGATGGGGCTGGCCGCCGCGGAAGCGCCGCTTCAGGTCCTGGGAGACCTCGAGCAGGGTCTCGATCTCCGCCTCGCTCCACTCCTGCGTGGTAATCCAGTCCTTCCCCCGCAGCCACGCTGACTTGGTGCGCGCCGGGGTCTTCTTACGCCCAGACTTGGAAACGGCCATCTGCTTCACCCCTCACACAATGGACACATTGACATAATTGATCCGCTTGGAACTGGACACGGCTTCGAGCAGGTGTTTCAACTGCAAGTAGGGCAGGAACTCGATGGTGTGCCCTTCGGCCCGAGTCTCCGGCTTGGGACGCCAGCGCAGGATGCGCCGCGTGCGCCCGTCAATATCCACCTCGGCCACGCCGTCATCAAAGCGGTCGAGGTCGCCGTCCACCTCAAGGCGATAGGACCGGCCCGCAAGCGTTCCATAAACGGTGCGGCTGTCTTCGCCGTATTCGACGTAAAAACCCTGCTGGCCGGCGGCTCGATAAGTCTCCAGGCTGCCAAAGAAGCGCGGCTTCTCGATCTGCGGTCCGCCGTCCTCGGGGCAGTAGACGTCGCAGTTCCCGCAGTCGTTGCAGAAGTCGGCGTAGTTGGCGATCTGATGAGCCTTGCCGATCTTCAGAACCCCGCCGAGCATCTCCACCAGTCCGCCGTCCTGGATCCGGTAGTTGCTGTAGGGAAGCTCGACCGGCTCGGTCTCGTAGATGAAATTGGCGTCGTTGGGGCAGATGGGCACGCACTTGTCGCAGTTGATGCAGTCGTAGAGAAGCAGGTGCGAGCCAATCTTGCGCGGAACGGCCCGGTTGTTCGCCGCCCGGTAGCGGGGATCGGCGGTCGCCTGCTCGACAATGGGCGCTGTGTTCAGCACCCCGGCCGTTTCCACCAACGTGGCTTCGAGTTGCCGCACCTTCTCCCGCAGCAGCTCGGCCAGGCGCTCTGGCAGCTGGCGTCCAACACTCTGTTCAAAGTCCTGGGCTACCTCAGCCGCCGCCTGGCTCAGTCCCGACCGGCCCGACTGCCACCAGCGATTTAGCCGCGCCTCTGCTGCTTGCAGCCACTTCCGCGCTCGCTCGAGCGGAGCGTCTGAGAGGCTGCCGCGGTGCGCTTCCACCGTCTGCTTGAGCTCAGCCACCACTTGCGTGATGGCCAGCTCTCCGGTGGTGCCGTAGCGCAGGATGAACTCGGCCCGGGTGGGAGTCGAGAGCTCGCGCATCTTGGCTTCGAGGTTGTCGAGATAGCGAACCAGGCGGGCGTAGCCGCCGGTGCGCAGCAAGTCGGTGCAGGTAGTGATGGGGGCGAAGTTGAGGGCCACCATGTTGCAGAAATTCTTGGCATCGACGCCAGCGGAAAACGAAATGGGAATGCGGGCGCCAAAACGCTCGCGGAATTTCTTAACCAAGTTCAGGGTGATGACGTGCAGGGGCTGGCCGGAGAGGTACATCTCCCGGTCGGTGAAGAAGGAGCCATGATTCAAGACGACCAGAGTGTTGGAGAATTTCACCGCCAGACGCTTGCCGCGGTCCCGGGCTAGTCTATCGAGGCGCCCGACGATTTCGATGGCCTCGGGGAACTGCAGGTCTTTGTCAAAGGCCTCCTGGGTGGTTCGCACTTCCTCGTAGCCCAGCACTTCGTGCAGCAGGTGCTCGACCGCCGGCCGCCCCAGCAGGGTGGGGTTCATCTTGATGCAGACGTGCACGTCCATCTCCGTGAGCAGGAACTGGCAGATGCGCTCGATCTCATCGGCGGGACAGCCGTGGAAGGTGGAGAGGGTGATGGTGTTGCTGAGCTTGGTGGGGAAGTTGAGGTCGCGGTAGCGCGCCCAGGGGCCGGACAGGCAGCCGCGCAGTTCGTCGATGACCGCGCTGGCGTCCTTCATCGACTCGATCCACTGGCGCACCCGGGGCGAGCTGATGCCTTCAAGGTTGTAGCCCACGCTCATATCCAGAATGGTCTCGCGCTTGCTGGCCGGAAAGTCGTCGCCCAGCAGGTTCGAGGCCTTGAGGATTTCGAGCGCCATGGCCGCGCCCACGTACTCGCGCAGTGACTGCTCCAGCTTCAACTCTTGCGACCACTCCACGTTGTAGCCGACGTTGTGCACGTCGATGCAGGGCCGCGGGATTTTGAGCTCGTCCATGATCTGCACGGTCTTGAGCTCGATGATGCGCGAGCCCGCCAGCCACGCCAGCACGATGTTCTGCACCATCTGGTCGTGCGGGCCGGCCGCGGGCCCGACCGGGGTGGAGGCGGGGTAGCCGTGAAAGACAATCGAAGTATCGAGTGCGGTGTCGCCGCGGAAGAAGCGGCTCTTGGAGAGATCGAAAATCTTGCCTTCGTGCTCGTACTCCCAGAAGATCCGCTTCAGCAGCAGATCCAATCGCAGGGGAACGAGCTCGGCCATCCGCGCCCTCGGCTCCGCCTAGTCTCCTCCCACCGTGTCCAGGTAGATGAGAGGAAAGGCGGCGTAGAACTGGGTGGCGCTCACAAGATCAGCGATGGGCACGCGCTCGCCCACGCTGTGGGCGACCTCTTCTTCCCCCGGCCCGAAGCCGATGGTGGGCACGCCCATCACTCCCATGCTGCCGACGCCGTTGGTGCTGAAGGTCCACTTGTCGACCACGGGCGCGCGCCCGAACATGGACTCAAAGGTGGTCACGCCGGCGCGCACCAAGGGGTGGTCTTCCGCCAGCAGCCAGGTGGGGTAATACTTCTCCATCGGATAGACCAGCCCGGTGTAGCTGGGGTGATCGTACTGCAGGACTTCGATCTCAGCCTCTTCCGCGCCGGGCAGGGCCTTCACTTCCGCCAGGGCGCTCTCCTTGGTGTCGCCGGCGGTCAGGCGCCGGTCGAAGTGGATGGTACAGGCGCTGGGCACGGCGCAGAGCGACGGCGAAAGGGAACGAATCTCAGTCACCGCCACCGATCCTTTCCCCAGGAAGGGATCACTGCGCAGCCGCTGGTTCAACTTCTCCACCTCGGCCACCAGCCGCGCCATCTTGTAAACGGCGTTGTCGCCGCGCTCGGGCGCGCTGGCATGACAGGAGACCCCACGCAGGTGGAGTTCAATTTCCATGCGCCCGCGGTGGCCGCGGTAGACGCGGAGGTTGGTGGGCTCGGTGAGCACGACGCAGTCGGCGGCAATCTTGTCCTCGCGCAGGATGTAGAGCCAGGGCAGGCCGTCGCAGTCTTCCTCCTGGACGGAGCCCACAGCGTAGAAGGTGTAGTCGCCGGCGAGAGCGAGCTGCTTGATGATCCGGCCGGCGTATACCAGGCAGGCGATGCCGGCGCGCTGGTCGCAGGCGCCGCGGCCGTAGACGTATCCGGCTTCTACCTTGCCCTGGTAGGGATCCCAGGCCCACTCGCGGCGGTCGCCCACGCCCACGGTGTCGAGGTGCGAGTCCATCATGATGACCTTGCGCCCGCTGCCGATGCGCCCCAGCACGTTGCCCATCGGATCCACCCGCACTTCGTCGAAGCCCACCTTTTCCATTTCCTGGCGCACACGAGCGGCCACCGGGCCTTCTTGGCAGCTCTCGGCCGGGATGGCGATCAAGTCGCGCAAGAAGGCGACGATTTCGGCCTCGGCCGCCCGAGCCCGTTCCGTCACCTGCTCACGCCGGGACTGGATAATCTCAGCAGGGGTCATAGATGTTTAAAGCCGGCTATTTCGCCACCGCCACGCGGTTGCGACGACGCGGGCGAGGGGCTTCCGCTTTCTGGCCGCTTTGCTTTTCCCTCAGTGCGCGCAGAACGTCTTCGGGGCGAATGGGCAGTTTGTGGAAGCGGACGCCGATGGCATTGAAGATGGCGTTGGCCACGGCGGGGGCGGGCGCATTGATTGGCACTTCCGCGATGGACTTGGCGCCGTAGGGTCCGAGCGGCTCCTCGGTCTCGACCAGAAGGGTGGTCAGCTTCGGCATATCCTTGGCGGTAAACATCTTGTAGTCGGTGAAGCTGGCGTTGGTCATCCGCCCCTGTGGGTCGAACAGCATCTCCTCGCTGAGCGCGTAGCCCAGGCTCTGGGCGACGGCACCTTCCACTTGCCCTTCGGCCTGCAGCGGGTTGATGGCCACGCCCAGATCGACCGCGGTGACCAGCTCCAATACCTGCACCTGGCCGGTCTCGGTGTCCACCTCCACTTCGGCAAACTGCGCGCAGAAGGGTGGCGGGCTGTCGGTGTTGAAGTGCGAGGCGTTGGCCATGATTTGATGCTTCAGGGTGTACATGGCGTACAGGGCGACTTCTTCCATGGTCACCGACTTCTCACATTCGCATACGGTGACGACCCTGTTGTCGCGGCAAGTGAGCTTATCGGGAGGAACCTCCAGCATTTTCGACGCCGCCTCCAAGATTTGGCCCCGCACCAATTCTGCCGCCTTCTTGGCGGCGCCGCCGGAGATGATGGTGGTGCTGGAGGCGTAGGCGCCGACGTCGAAGGGGGTGAAGTCGGTGTCCGAGGAGGTGACAATCATCTTGTCCACGCTCACGCCCAGGGCCTCGGCAGCAATCTGAGCGATGACCGTGTCGCTGCCCGTGCCCAGGTCGGTGGCGCCTACCTGCAGGTTGAAGGAGCCGTCCTCGTTCATCTTCAGCAGGGCGGCGGCCCAGTCCACCCCGGCAATGGCGCTGCCCTGCATCGAGCAGGCCATGCCCACGCCCCTCCGCAAGTGCGGCTTCCCCGGCACTTCATGCGCGTGCCGCTTGCGCGACCAGCCGATGGTGGCGGCGCCGCGGTCGAGGCACTCGGGCAGCCCACAACTGCGAATGTGGCGCGGCAGGCCGCGGCGGCCTTCGCCCAGCACTGCCGAGAGTTCGTCGATGTCGCCCAGGCGGATGATGTTCTTGTGGCGGAACTCAACTGGATCCAAGCCCAGCGTGTGGGCGATCTCATCCGCCGCGCTTTCGAGGGCGAAGTAGCCTTGCGGGCAGCCGTAGCCGCGGAAAGCCCCGGCAACGGGCATGTTGGTGTACACCACTTTGCATTCGAAGCGCTGATGGGAGGCGCGGTAAATGGGCAGCACCTTCTGGCCGGTGTTGCCCTGCACGGTGTTGCAGTGGCTGCCGTAAGCGCCGGTGGTGGCCAGCACCGTCATCTGGTTGGCGAGGATGGTGCCGTCGCGCTTGATCCCGAGCTTGACCCGCAGAATCTGCGGGTGGCGGCTGCGGCTCATGAAGAATTCTTCGTGCCGGGTCAGCTCCATCTTGACCGGGCGGCGCGTGGCCAAAGCCAGCGCCCCGCAGATGTCTTCCAGCAGCATTTCCTGCTTGCCGCCGAACCCGCCGCCGATGCGAGGCTTGATGACATGCACGCGCTGCACCGGAATTTGCAGGATCATGGCCACCTGGCGGCGCGTATGGTAGGGCACCTGGGTGCTGGTGCGGAGCACCAGGCGGTTGTCCTCGTCCAGCCAGGCGATGGTCACGTGCGGCTCGATGCTGCAATGCTGCACCCGAGGTGTGCGGTATTCGTGCTCGAAGATGAGGTCGGCTTGGCGGAAGCCCTCTTCCACGCTGCCGATTTCTTTGAGGATGTGGCCGGCGATGTTGTGCGCGGCATCGTGGATGCCACGAGAGTCAGGTTCATCGTGGATGACGGGCGCTCCCGGCGCGTCGGCCTGCTCCATATCGAGCACAGCGGGCAGGACTTCGTAGTCCACCTTAATCAGGCGCAGGGCCTCTTCGGCGAGGGCGCGACTCTCGGCCGCCACCGCCGCCACCCGGTCACCGACGAAACGCACCTTGTTGTCGAGCAAGTAGGTGTCGTAGGGGGAGGGCTCGGGCCAGCTCTGCCCGGCGGTGGTGTGGGGAACACGGGGCACGTCCTTCCAGGTCAAGACAGCCACCACACCTGGCAAGGCTAGGGCCTTGCGGGTGTCAATGCGCTTGATGCGGGCGTGGGCGTGCGGGCTGGGGAGAATCTTGCCGTAGAGCAGGCCGGGGAGGTGGATATCGTCGGTGAAGGCCGGGCGGCCGGTGACGAGCTTCACCCCGTCCACCTTGCGCACGCGCTTGCCGACCGAAGCGAGTTCCTTGCTCATCGTGGTTTCCTCTTGGCGGTGGACGCAGTCCGCGAGCCCTTGAGCCCACCGACAAGGATGGCGGCGGTCAGTACCGCTTCGATGGGCTTGGTGTAGCCGGTGCAGCGGCAGAAATTGCCCGCCAGCATGTCGCGCACTTCGGTCTCGGTAGGCTGGGGCGAGCGCTCCAGCAGCGCCTTGGTGTTGAGAATCATTCCCGGGGTGCAGAAGCCGCACTGCACGGCGCCGGTGTCGAGGAACGCCTCCTGGATGGGGTCGAGCCGGTCGCCCTGCGCGATGCCCTCAATTGTCAGGAGGCTGCACCCGTCGGCCTGGGCGGCGAACATCAAGCAGGAGTTGATCGCGCGGCCGTCCACCAGCACGGTGCAGGCGCCGCACTCGCCGGTTTCGCAACCGCGCTTGACCCCGTGGTAGCCTTCGCGGCGCAGGACGTCGAGCAGCACCTCGCCGGGGGCGATGGCGAAGGAACGCGACCGGCCATTCACCTTCAGCTTGATCTCGAGTCGGCTCACAGCTTGTGTCCCATCCCTTCGGCGCACTCGAGCAGGGCGCGCCGCACCAGCACGCCGCTCATCTCCCGGCGGTAAGAGGAGGTCGAACGCACATCGGTGATGGGGCGAACCTGCTCGCCCACCTGCGCGCAGGCCTGCTCCACCAGGGCCCGGTCGAGCCGCTTGCCTTGGAGCCGTTTTTCGACTTCAAGCAGCCGAAAGGGGGTCGGCGCCACGGCTCCCAAGGCGATGCGGGCCCACTGGCAGTTTCCCTTGCCGTCGAGTCCTAGCCCCACGGCGGCATTGACGACAGAAATGTCGCTGGCCAGCCGGGCCAGCTTGTGGAACGACCACGCCGCTCGTCCTTTTGGCAGTGGGGGAATGAAAACCTCCACCAGCAGCGCGCCATTGAGCGCCGTCTTCCGGACGCCGCGGAAGAACTTGGTCAGCGGGAGCCGACGCCGGCCCTTGGGTCCGACCATCACCACTTCGGCGTCGAGCACCAGCAACGGTGGCGCCGAATCGGCGGCGGGAGAAGCATTGGCCAGATTGCCGCCGATGGTAGCCAGGTTGCGGTTCTGGACAGAGCCGCAGGTGGCGGCGGCCTGGGCCAGGATTCCGTCGGCCAGGCGCTGCATCTCCTTGGACTGCTCCAGGGCAGCCATGGTGGTGGCGGCACCAATGGCCCAGCCCTTTCCCTGCCGCTTGATGTAGTTCAGTTTCAAACGAGTGACGTCAACCAGAATTCGGGTGGAAGGGTCGGCTTGGACGAGCACGTCGGTGGCCCCGGCCACGAACCGCGCCCGACGGCCCCCGCGCCGCACCAGCTGCAGTGCTTCGGGGATGGTGGTGGGACGCTGAAATGATTCAATCCAGGGCATCATCGCCGCATCTCTCGACAGTTCAACCCTCTAAAAGCTCTTTCCTTCGGGCACCTGCGGTAGCCTCTCCCCCGGCCAAGATGACGAGAACAACCAAATACTATCAGATTGGCGCAGGGTGACCAACAAGCTTAGCGGCCAGGCGCCGGTGGCGGGCCACCACCGGCCCGAGCGCCACTGTGCGCAGCTCGCCGTCTTCGACCAGCACGCGGCCGTTCACCACCAGAGTGTGCACCGGCGTGGGCGCGCACAGCAGGAGCGCGGAGAGGGCGTCGCCCGCGCCGCTGTAGCCCAACTGCTCCAGGTCGAACAGCGCCACGTCGCCGCACTTACCTGCCTCCAAGCTCCCCAAATCGTTGCGCCCAAGGCAGCGGGCGCCTTCACGCGTGGCCATCTCCAGGGCTTCCAGTGGGGTCAAAGCCGAGGGGCCGTGCGCCACCCGCGCCAGCAGCAGAGCCTGGCGCGCCTCGGCCAGCATGTTGGAACTGTCGTTGGAGGCGCTGCCGTCCACGCCTAACCCCACCGGGCAGCGGTGGCGGCGGAGGTCAAGCACGGGAGCGATGCCGCACCCCAGGCGCATGTTGGAGGTGGGACAGTGGGCGATGCCGACGCGGGCCTCGCCCAGGCGCTTCACCTCCGCCTGATTGAAGTGGATGCCGTGCGCCAGCCAGGTGCGGTTTTCCAGCCAGCCGCTCTCAGCCAGAAAGTCGAGCGGGCGCTGCCGGTAGCGTTTCTGGCAGTAGGCTTCCTCGTCGCGGGTTTCAGCCAGATGGGTGTGGAGGCGGACGCCGTGGCGGCGCGCCAACTCGGCGGTTGAGCGCATCAGTTGCGCGCTCACCGAGAACGGCGAACAGGGCGCCAGCGCGATTTGAACCATAGCACCGGGTCGGGGGTCGTGGTAGGTGCGGATCAGGCGTTCGCAGTCAGCCAGAATCGTCTCTTCCTTCTGCACCACCGAGTCCGGCGGCAGCCCGCCGTCCTTCTGGCTCAAGCTCATGCTGCCGCGGCAGGGATGAAAGCGGATGCCGATGCGGCGCGCCGCTTCGATCTGGGCGTCAATCAGGCGCGTCTGGCCGCGGGGAAAGACATAGTGATGATCGGAGGTCGTAGTGCAACCGGAGAGCATCAGCTCGGCCATGCCCACCAGGGCGCTCACGTGGACCGATTCCTCGTCGAGCCGCGCCCAGAGCGGGTAGAGGATCTGCAGCCATTCGAACAACCCGGCATTGGCCGCCGCCGGCACCGCCCGGGTCAGTGTCTGGCAGAGATGATGGTGGGTATTGATCAGGCCCGGCACCGCCAGCAGCCGCGAGGCGCGCAGGGTGCGGTCGGCCCTCAGGCCTCGCCGGGGACGTTGACCCACCTCGCGAATCTCGCCGTTGACGATGTAAATGAATCCGCCGCGCCAAACCGTGCGCTGGGTGTCCATCGTGACCAGTGTATGGATGTCGCGAATCAGCAGCGAAGGCGCTTTCTTGGCGGGCATGGTTTCTGGCGGCTAGGTGGCCAAGCCGTGCTCCTTGACGAGGGCGGCGAGCTGATCCATGTCGGGCAGAACTTCGTGTGGAGGGGAGACTGCAGTCACTGCCGAGCGAATGTCTTTCAACCCGCTGCCCGTGATTACAACCAAAGCGCTGGCGCTTTGCGGCACCACGCCGTCGGCCAGGGCGCGCCGCAGCCCGGCCACGGCGGCGGCGGCCGCCGGCTCGGCAAAAATTCCGCTCAGCCGGCCGGTGAACCGCATCGCTTCCAGAATCTCCTCGTCGGAAACGTTGATCATCGCGCCGCCGGACTCGCCCACGGCGTTCACAGCTTTCTTCCAGTTGCGTGGGACGCCGACGGCGATGCTGTCGGCCAGCGTCTTGGGCTCGACGGGCTGGAGGACGGAGCCGGTGCGGAAGGCCGCCGTGACCGGAGCAGCCCCTTCGGCCTGTACCCCCAACATCTTCGGCGTGCGTCGAATCAAGCCGAGGGTTTTCATTTCCCGGAAGGCTTTCCAGGTGCCGGCGATGGTGCAGCCGTCTCCCACTGAGACTACCACCCAGTCGGGCGGTTGCCAGCCGAGCTGCTCGCAGATCTCCAGCCCGCAGGTCTTCTTGCCCTCAACCAGGTAGGGGTTGACGGCGCAGTTGCGGTTGTACCAGCCCCAGCGCTCACAGGCCTGCTGGCACAGATCGTAAGCCGCGGCGTAGCTGCCCCGCACGCGGAAGACGGTGGCGCCGAAGATCAGGAGTTGCGTGACCTTCGGTTCCGGGGCTTGCTGGGGAACAAAGATGGCGCTGCGCAAACTGACGGAGGCCGCCATCCCCGCCAGCGAGGAGGCGGCATTGCCTGTGCTGGCGCAAGCGATGACCTTGCGGCGCTTCTCCAGGGCGAGGGTCACGCCCACCGAACTGGCGCGGTCCTTGAACGAGCCGGTGGGGTTGCGGCCGTCGTCTTTGAGGTAGAGGGTTCGGATGCCCAGGTGCTTGGCCAGCGCTGAACTCTGGACGACGGGCGTCCACCCCACCGCCAGGTTGGGACGGACCGCCCGGGCCGATACCGGAATCAGCTCTCCATAGCGCCAGTGGGTCAGAGCCCGCTTGGCCAGGGCTTTCCACGTCAGCCGGCGACGGATGGCGGCGTAGTCGTACTGCACATCGAGAATTCCAGTGATGCCGCAGCGCGGGCAGGTGTAGGGCACACGGGTGCTGAAGACGCGATCACAGCAAACGCATTTGAGCCCGGTGACGAATTGCATAGGCGCTCGGTACCGTCCCCAGACAAACTAGCTTGCCCGGTCGTGCCGGGACAAGGGTTTTGTTCTGGCGGCCACTCGTTTGGTGGGGTGAGGCACGGGGCGGTGGTTGCGGGCTTTTCTTGGGTGCTGTTGCGGGTCGCCTCTCTGGAGTATTATCAGCAGGTGGCGGCAAAAACGACGGCGCGGAGGTGGCTATGACGATCACATCCAAGCGGGAAGTTGCCCGGATTCTCCGCGCCGAGGCCGAGAGTCTTCGTCGTCATGGCTTCACCAACATCTTCAGCCATCAGTTTGCCTGCCTGTTGGGACAGGTGCTGCGGCCGGAGCAGTGCACGGGGTGCGTGCTGGAGGAGTTTGTGCCTGACGAGGTTCGCGGGGAAGCTTTTCCCTGCCAGCACCTGGACCAAGAGCTCTGGGGGCGGATTGTCCGCGTCCCTGGAATGCCGGCAAAGATTTCCGAGCGCTTCCTGAGCGTGGCGGCGGAGCTGGAGGCCAGCGCCGAAGTCGAAGACTTCCTCCATTCAACGGACTAGACGAAAAACGAAAATTGAAAAACGAAAACCGGGTTGGAGTTGACAGAGCGGGTACAATCGAAGGGAGGCGGAAGGTTCTGGCCGAGGAAAGGAGGAACTAGGTAAAAGCTAGCTTATTTTCCGCAAGCATTGCATTTTCAATAGGTTAACATCCAGCCCGGGTGGTACCCCCCCTCCCCCTAGTTTCGGAGCTTATCTTTCAGCTAAGCCTTTTCTTTTCAGGAGATTCGGTCATGCCAACGAAGAAACTGCCATCGCCGGAGCGTCGCTGCCAGATGAAGCGCAAGGACAGCAAAGAGTGCCGGGCGGCGTTGAGTGCTCGCAATCAACTCAACGCAACCGGCAGGCAACGAGAGCTAAGTGTGAGAGGAAATTCTGGCTGACTAGAACTCAGCTAATGAGCCGTCGCTGCGCACCACGCGAGGCTCCCGACGATACTTCTTCTGCAGCTCGCTGCGCAGCTCCATCCAGATTTCATGATAATGCCAGGCCGGAGGCGAGTTGGGTTCCTGGGTGTGGTCGGGGCGGAGCACCAAGTCGCCG
>DATEUS010000247.1:0-7166 GCA_035282985.1 Candidatus Acidiferrales bacterium | reverse complement strand
GGTGGGGATGTCCACCGCCCCGGAAGTAATCGTGGCCAGCCACATGGGGATACCGGTGCTGGGGCTTTCCAGCGTCACCAATATGGCCGCCGGCATCTCCCCCAAAAAGATCCACCACGAGGAAGTGCTGGAGGCGGGGGAGCGGATGGCGAGTCAATTGACCGCCTTTCTGCGGGCTCTGGTTCCGGCTCTGGCGGCGGAGGTGAAATGACGGCAAGGCAGCGCAAGTTGCTCAACCGCGCCCGGCGCGCGCGGGCGAATGCCTACGCCCCCTTCTCCAAGTTCAAGGTGGGAGCGGCGCTGGAGACAACTACCGGCCGCATCTACACCGGCTGCAACATCGAAAACGCCAGCTACGGCCTGACCCTGTGCGCCGAGCGGGTGGCTATCTTCCAGGCGGTAGCCGCCGGCGAGCGCCGCTTCCGCCGCCTGGCGGTGGCGGCCGATACGGCGCGCCTGACCCCGCCGTGCGGGGCCTGCCGGCAAATCATCTGGGAATTCTGCGGCGACGTCGAAATTGTCCTGGGTAACCTGAAGAACAAATCGGCCGTTTATCGAATGAGCGCCTTGCTGCCGCGGCCGTTCGATTCTTCATTTCTCTGAGCGCCGGGCGGCTCGGGCTGCTTCCGGGGAGGTGCACTTGTCCCGTTGGTGGGTAGTCAGTTGTCTGCTGCTGGCAGCCACGGCTGCGCTCGCGCTGGGTCCGCAGTCGGGCGAGCCGGTGGATCTGCTGGTGACGGGCGGAACCGTCGTCACCATGGACGCCGAGCGGCGGGTGATTGAAGCAGGCGCGGTGGCCATCCGCGGCGAGCGCATTGTTGCTGTCGGCCCGGCTTCGGAGCTCGAGCGCAAGTACCGGCCGCGGCGTCTTCTGCGCGCCGAGGGGCGTCTGATCCTGCCAGGACTGGTCAACACCCACACCCACGCCGCGATGGCTCTCTACCGGGGCGTGGCCGACGACGTGGTGCTGGAGACCTGGCTGCGGGACTACATCTTTCCCCTGGAAGCCAAGCTCACCACCGCTGAGTTCGTCTACTGGGGAACGAAGCTGGCGGCCTGGGAGATGATCCTGGGCGGCACCACCACCTTCGTCGATATGTATTACTTCGAGGACGAAGTGGCGCGGGCCGCCAGTGAGGCTGGCCTGCGGGTGGTGGCGGGGGAGACCATCCTGGATTTTCCCTCGCCGGATTTCCCCACCCCCGCCGACGGCTTGGATTACACGGAAGAATTCATCCAGCGCTGGCGGAACCATCCGCTGGTGACGCCGGCGGTGGCTCCGCACTCCGCTTACACCTGCTCCGCCGACACGCTACAAGCGGCGACGGCACTGGCGAAGCGTACTGGAGCGCCGCTGCTGATTCACCTGGCCGAGAGCAAGGGCGAAATGGAGACCGTGAAGGGGCGGACTGGCCGGACCTCCGCGCGGTATCTGGCCGAGCTGGGAGTGTTTGATGTGCCGACCCTGGCCGCCCACTGCATCTACCTGGACGCGGCGGATCGGACTCTGCTGGCGGAGAAGCACGTCGGCTGCGCTCACAACCCTTCCAGCAACATAAAGCTCGCCAGCGGCATCGCCCCCGTGCTGGCTCTGCGTGCCGCCGGCGTCAAGGTCGGCCTGGGAACGGACGGGCCCGCCGGCAGCAACAACGACTTCGACATGATGGAAGAGATGGACCTGGCCGCCAAGCTGCAAAAAGTCTTCTCCGGCGACCCGCAGGCGCTGCCGGCAATTGACGCCCTGGCCATGGCTACCATTGAAGGGGCGCAGGCCGCGGGTCTGGGCGAGGAAATCGGCTCCTTGGAGCCAGGGAAGCGGGCGGACGTGATCCTGCTGCGCCGGGACGCTCCCCACGCCATTCCCGCCTTCGACGTCTACTCGCAGATCGTTTATTCGCTCAAGGCCAGCGACGTGGAGGCCAGCATCATCAACGGCCGGGTGGTGATGGAGCAGCGGCGGGTCTTGACCCTGGACGAAGGGGAGATCCGGAAACACGCCGAGCGCACCGCGGCCGCGGTACGCGAAACCCTCAAGCACAAACCCTGACCGGTTAGTGGAAGCTGCTCCCGCGGGTGGTGGTGCGCTGCTTGTGCAGCTTGACTGCCAGGCTGCGCAGGGTTTCGGGGACGTTGCGGTTCTTGGTCAGGAACTTCAGGTCTTGCTCGGTGAAGCGGTTGAGCAGGGGCAGGGAAACATCGATGGGGGTGCGGGGGTTGTTCACCAGGCCGCGCACCACGGCGTAGTTCTTGATGAACTTGCGGTTGCCGGCCATGATGCGCAGCGCCTCTTCGGCGACGTTCTTCATACTGGCGAAGGATTCCACCTCGGTGTCGGTCAACTTGGGCGACTGCAGCACGGCCCGGTAGACGACCTTGCTGGGGTCACGAATCAGGATCATCCGCTCATCTCTGTTGCCCTTCAGCGCCAACTGCACCCGCTCGGAAACCGACATACGCGCCACCTTTTGGGTCAGGCTGATGCGCTCACGCTTTTCCTCCGGGGGGGCCTGCGCCTCGGACTCTTCTTCGCGACTCAACGCCTCCGCCAGCTTCTCCGGCACCTGCGCCTGTTGGAGGTGGATATCTTCCAGGTGTTTGCGCAGGTCGGAGGGCAAGTCTTTGCGTTCCAATAGCTTAGCGACAAACCCGGGCAGCATTTCCAGCCGGCCGGCATCGGCGGCAATCTTCCTTAGTGCCTCCAGCGACAGACGTCCGGCCAGCGGCGTCAGCACCGTGTCATCAGCGTGGGGGTGGGCTGCGATGGTTTCAACAACCGCCTGGGGGAGTTCCTGCTTGGCGGCAAAGTAAGCCAGCGTTTCCGCGGACATCTCCGGCCCCGCGAGCAGCGCGGCGCACTTTTCCATTGACCAGCCCGCCAGGGTTTTCTTGGCCTCCTCGCTGCAAGTGGGGTCCGGGTCGGAGGTCAAGAGAATCAGAATTTCCAGCATCTCGCCGGCGGCTACGGGAACGGTCCCGCGCGAGGCCTGGCGCTTGACCACGGTGGGAGCGGTGCCCTCGCGGAGGGCTTGGAGGATGGCCCGTTCTTCCTTCTCGGGCGAGGTCATTGTCAGCGAAGCGGGGGTCGGAGGTCCTTGGCGGTCAGGACGACCTTCTTGCGTTCACCGGGATTGCCGAGCGGGGCCAGGGTCTCGCTGTTCAGGGTGAGAACGACAGCGCTAGCGTTGCCGGTGACCAACTCGATCTGGCGGGCGCCGTGAAAGTTGCGCGTGCTGCCGGCCTTCATCATCCCCTCGTAGTCGGGCACCCCGTCCACAATAACCTGGATCCAGGCGTCTTCAATGACATCAATCTGCAAGCGCAGGTCTCCGGCTGCCGGAACCGGGTTTGTGGTTTGCGGGTTTGAGGCCAAAGTGAGCGGCGCCGGAGAGGCCGGGGGCGGCGGGGAAACAGGCTTCGCCGGTAGGGGAGCTTCGGGCTCAGGCTGGGGCAACGTCACAGAAGCACCCGCGGGCGCGGCCGGGCGGACAGCCGGGATGGAGGCTTCCGCGGCTTGTTGCAAGCGGAGATCGTGAATCACGTAGGCGCCTACACCGAAGAGCACCACCAGCAGGGCGAAACTCCAGCGGGCGCGGTGGGAGCTGCCCGGCTGCGGTGGTCGGGGAGGGGCGTAGCGGGCCTGAATCTCGGGCGGCTCGTTGGCGGCGCGGACGTATTCGCTCACCCAGTGGTTTTCGTCCAGTTTGAGATAGCGGGCGACGGCGCGGACGAAGCCGCGGTTGAAGATGCCGCCGGGCAGGCGGTCGAACTGGTCGTCTTCCAGCGCCTGAAGATAGAGGATAGAAATCTTGGTGGCGTTGGCGATTTCCGGGAGGGTGGCGCCGCGCAGCTCGCGTTCGCGCCGAAGGTTCTCGCCGAAACTGCCCATTCGCCGCACCAACTCCCGACCGAAAGATACGGCGATAATAGGATTGCCGACTGTGGGTGTCAATGGGAAAGGGGGCCTCTTGGCCACAGAGGGGGAAGGGAAGCAGAGGAAGCAAAGGAAGCAAGGAAGCAGAGAAAAGAGGGGTTTAGGAAATAGGACAAGAGTTCAACCCAGCGGCTCCCGCCACTGGGCCCGGTGGCAGGAGCCACCGGGTTGAACAAATTAGGGCAGTAACAAAGCCGAATGACTTATTGCTTCATTGAAAGCGCCGCCAGTATAATGAGCTGAATTTTGGCGAGAGGGGAATCCCTGCTCCCTGGGAACGCAGGAGAACCTGGTGGCTGAGCTTCGATAACCATGTCCCCGCGCAAGCCCAAGACGGGCAAGGGCGGGCGCCGCCCCGCGAAGGGCCGCCCGGGCCATGCGCCGGCTGAGCGCGCCCCCCTCGCCGCACGGGTCGGGGACGCTCCGCACGACTTCGTCCACGACATCGCCAAAGCCCTGACCTCCACCCTGCAGCTCGACCAGGTCCTGAAGACCATCATGGAGAAGGTCAACGAGCTGATGTCGCCCGACACCTGGTCGCTGTTGCTGGTGGACGAGAAGACCAACGAGCTCTATTTTCAGGTGGCCACCGGAGCAGCGGCGGACAAGCTGAAAGAGGTGCGGCTGAAGATGGGCGAGGGCATCGCCGGCTGGGTGGCCCAGACCGGGCAGTCGGCCGTGGTTCCCGACGTGCAGAAAGACAAGCGCTTCGCCGGCCATGTGGACGAAATCACCAACATACTCACCCGCTCCATCATCTGCGTGCCCATTCGCACCAAAGACCGGGTGCTGGGGGTCATCGAGATCATCAATTACGTGGGCAAGCGCGACTTCGGCCCCGAAGACGTGGCCCTGCTGCAGGCCATGGCCGACTACGCCGCCATCGCTCTGGAGAACGCCATCCATGTGCAGCGCATCCACGAGCTGACCATCACCGACGACGTCACCTCGCTCTACAACGCCCGCCACCTCAACTTCGTGCTCGAGACCGAGATTTATCGCTCCAACCGCTACCACTACGAGTTCTCGCTGGTGTTCCTCGACCTCGACCACTTCAAGGAAGTGAACGACACCTACGGCCATCTGATCGGCAGCAAGCTGCTGTGCGAGCTGGCCGACGCCATCCGCGGCAGCTTGCGCATGATTGACTACGCCTTCCGTTATGGCGGCGACGAGTTCGTGGTGCTGCTGCCGCAGACCGGCCGGGAGGCCGCCACCGTGGTGGCCCGACGCCTGCGCCAGCGCTTGAACGACACTCGCTTTATGGTGGCCGAGGGGCTCAACCTGCACGTCACCGCCAGCCTGGGCTTGGCCACCTTCCCTCTGGACGCCACCACCAAGGCGGAGATGATCCGGCTGGCCGATGAGGCCATGTACCTGGTCAAGAACACCTCCCGCAACAACATCGCCGTCGCCAACCAGGGCCTGTTGGTTTAGCTCCGCCTGCGACGGATGTCGGTACTGTCATAATTTCACCCTAGCCCTTCCTGTCCATCTCGACGTTCTCGACTGTTTCGTGCAGGGTTTATAGAGCTTCTCTGTCCGTCTCAAGGAAAGGTCATCGCGAACTGGTGCAATTGGACAAAAAAACTGAATCCGGAGTTGCACTCGCAAGCGCAGGTGGCCTAAAGTGAAATGCAGCGAGAGCCGCCGCTTTGAACTACACTTGGGACATGCTCTCAAAAAGAAGGTCTGAATGACACTGAAACTCGAGAGGATAAAGTCAGAGTTAGAAGATGAACGGTCAGAAGTGGCCCTTTACAAGATTATTCCTTATCCCGCTGACTACACGCTTCAGGGCTTGCACGACAAATGGAAGGAACGAAACATTATCATACGTCCTTTCCAGCGGCAATTCGTATGGACCATCCTTCAAGCAAGTCGCCTGATTGAGTCTTTCCTTCTTGGGTTACCTGTGCCTGGCATATTCCTCTATAAGGAACCTGAAACTGGAGAGCTAGTGGTGATCGACGGTCAACAGAGGCTCCGCAGTATTTTCTCTTTCTTCGAGGGGGAATGGCCGGACTCAAAGATACCATTTCGTTTGAGGGAAGTTCAGAGGCAATGGGAGGGCAAGCTTTTCTCGGAATTGAAAACTGTGGATCAGCAGAGACTCAAGGATTCCGTTCTTCGAGCAACAATCGTGGAGCAGCTTGATCCGAAAGACAACAGTTCGATTTTTCATATTTTCGAGAGACTCAACACGGGAGGTACAAGTCTCAAACCTCAGGAAGTACGCAATTGCATTTATAGCGGCCCCTTTAACGATCTACTTCAAAAACTCAACGCCAATAGGGAGTGGAGGAAGATTGTAGGTTCTGACAAACCTGAAAAAAGGATGAAAGATGTCGAGTTGATTCTGCGCTTTCTGGCGTTGGAGCGAGACGCAGACCAGTACAAGAAGCCGATGAAAAACTTTCTGTCTGATTTCATGAAAAAGCACCGCCATGCAGGCACAGCGGAGCTCGAGAGATTTGAAGGCTTGTTTACAGAGGCGGTGCGGAAGGTACTGACAGCATTGGGGAAGAAGCCGTTTCACATTCGCATTGGATTGAACTCGGCAGTTTATGATTCCGTGATGGTGGCGTTTGCATGGAGCAAGAAGGACCCGCCTTCGGACATCAAGAGTAGGTGCAGGGAATTGCTCAACGATAATGCTTACGAAACGTACGTTTCCAGCAGCACAACCGACGAGGAGGTTGTCAGCAAGAGACTACAGATAGCTAGGAAGAGGCTGTTTGGAGCCTGATGAAAGACGCTTATCTTGATGCGCGATTTCAAGAGATTGACGCTTCTATCCAGAAGGCCAAGTCATCTTCGGCGGGCGATGTTCAGCTCCAAGCGTTTTTGGCGTCGTATTTGGTGGTCTTGATTTCTGGCTACTATGAGGAGTCCGTCGAATACCTTATAGGAGTGCGGGCTGGAAAGGCGGGCGACGCTGACGTGCAGAGTTTTATCAGGGAATGTGTAGGGAAGATCTTCCGAAGTCCAAAGTTTGAAAACATCAGGGATTTGATTGGGCTATTTAATGAGACCTACAAGAAGGCCTTGGAAAAGCAAGTGGACGAGAAGGCCCGGGCTGCCATTGCCAGTATCGTGAACCATAGGCACTCAATCTCGCACGGTAGACCGATAGCTGTCACCCTCGGTGATGTCGAGACATTCCACAACAGTTCCAAGCCCGTCTTCGAGGCCTTAGAGAGTATTCTGAGCTAGTGCACGCGTTGTCGCATAG
>DATEUS010000246.1:0-7737 GCA_035282985.1 Candidatus Acidiferrales bacterium | reverse complement strand
ACGGCACCGACGCCACCCGCTTCACCCTCGCCATCATGGCCGCCCCCGGGAGCGATATTGCCCTCAGCGTCGACCGGCTGCGCAGCTACCGCGCCTTCGCCAACAAGATCTGGAACGCCGCCCGCTTCATCGCCCTCAACCGCCGCCGCGCCGAGGAAAGTGGTGTGCTCTCAGACGACTTCGTCGCCGACCTGCTGCGCGCGGGCCCACCCGAAACGCGCGCCTTCGGCGAGCCGCCGGCTTGGGTGGACGCCTGGCTGGCTTCGCGCCTCCACCGCCTCAGCCGCACCGTCAACCAAGCGCTGGAAGAGTTCCGCTTCCACGAGGCCGCCCACGAGCTCTACCACTTCTTCTGGCACGAGTTCTGCGACTGGTACCTGGAGTGGGTCAAGCCCATCATCGCCGCGACCAACAACAAGACCGCCGGCCCGTCGGTGGCCGAGCAGCAGACCGCCTGGCGCTACCTCTTCACCCACTTCGAGTGGGCCTTGCGCCTGCTCCACCCTTTCATGCCCTTCATCACCGAAGAGCTGTGGCGCAGCGTGTTCGACGCCGAACACACCCTGGCGCTTCAACCCTACCCGGAAGGGAGCCCGGCGGCCTTCAACGACGCGGCCGAGCAGGAGATGGCGCTGGTGCAGGACGCCATCGTTGCCCTGCGCAACATCCGCGCCGAGATGAAGATCGACGCCCGCCATCACGTGCCCGGCGAACTGGCGGCCAGCGACCAGGCGGTGCTGGCGCTCTTCCGCGGCCACCGCCAAGCCATCCTGCGCCTGGCCAATCTCTCCGCGCTCGACCTCTCTTCCGGGCCGCTCTCAACCGCGGGCGGGGTGCTGCGCCATGCGGCCCGCTTCGACGCCCACATCACGCTGACGGGAGCCGATCTGGCCGCCGAGCTCAAGCGCCTGCGCAAGGAGAAAGAAAAGCTGGAGAAAGAGCTCGACGCCATGCGCGCCCGCCTGGCCGACCGGCAATTCCGTCGCAAAGCCCCGGAGGAGGTTGTCCGCGGCCTCGAGCAGCGCCAGGCGGAGTACAATAGCCAGTACGAAAGGGTCACCAAGCTGCTGAGCACGTTGGAGAGCCCTGGCGGCCCTTCGGCGTGAAGAGGGCCGCTGCAGCAGCGTGATCGTACCGGCGCCCACAATGAGCATCGCGCCCAACACACCGGCCGGCCTCAACACTGCCGCCACGCTCGACTGGCACTCGCCGGAAATCACCGCCCTGCTGGAGCGCGCGCTGGCGGAAGACATCGGCGCGGGCGACCTGACCACTGACGGCGTGCTGCCGGAGCGGGTCGAAGCCCAAGGGACTTTCCTGGCCAAAGAAGCCCTGGTCATCGCCGGCCTGCCGCTGGTAGAGCGCCTCTACGAACTGCTTGACCCGGGGCTTCGCTTCCACGCTCTGGTCGAGGAAGGCGCGCAGGTGAGCCGCGGCCCGGTGGCTGAGGTGAGCGGCGACGCCCGAGCGCTGCTGCGCGGGGAACGGGTGGCGCTCAACTTTCTCCAGCGCCTGAGCGGCATGGCCACTCTAACGCGCCGCTTCACGCTCCGCCTGCGAGGAACGAAAGCCAAGCTGCGCGACACCCGCAAGACTACGCCGGGTCTACGCCTGTTGGAGAAATATGCCGTGCGCCTCGGGGGTGGCACCAACCACCGCTTCGGCCTCTTTGACGCCATCCTCATCAAGGAGAACCACGCCCAGCTCGCGGGCGGGGTGGAGGAAGCGGTGCGCCGCTCCCGCGAAAAACACGGCCGCTCATACCCAGTCCAAGTGGAGGTGCGCGACCAAGCCGAATTGCAGCAGGCGCTGGCCGCCGGCGCCGACGCCCTTCTGCTCGACAATATGAGCGTTGAGCAGGTGGACCTGGCCGTGAAAACCGTGGCCGGCCGCCTGCCGCTGGAGGTCTCGGGCGGCATCAACCTCGAAAACGTCCGGGCCTACGCCGCGTGCGGTGTAGACTACATCTCCGTGGGCGCGCTCACTCATTCCGCCCCGGCGGCCGACATCAGCTTCGACCTCGTCCCGGCCGAGCAAGGCGGGCCTTAATCGAGTTTCAAGTTTCGATTTTCGCTTTTCGAGCTTGTATGCCCAAGCGCACGCCACCGCCGCAATCCACCGACCGCCGCATTGACAGGCTGCTAGGTCTGCTCAGCGAGCACCCGATGGTGGTCTTGAGCGGCGCCAAGATCGCCCGCCAGATCGGCGTCAGCCGCTCCGCCGTGTGGACCTGGGTGGAAAAGCTGCGCGCGCTGGGGTTGAAGATCAAAGGCCACCCCAAGACCGGCTACCAGTTGGAACGGGTTCCCGACGTCCTGGTGCCGCGGCTGCTGCAACCGCGCCTGAAGGGCACCCAGTTCGGCCGCCGCATCCACCACTTCTTCAAGATCGACTCCACCAACACGGTCGCGCTCACGCTGGCGGCTCAGGGCGAGCCCAACGGCACGCTGGTCATTGCCGAGGAGCAGACCGCCGGCCGGGGTCGCCTGGGCCGCGCCTGGCACTCGGAGAAGACCAGCGGCATCTACCTCTCCGTCCTGCTGCGGCCGCTGCTCGGCCCGCAGCACGCGCCCGTGCTGACGCTGGCGGCGGGGCTAGCCGCTCACGACGCTGTGGTCGACGCCACCGGCCTGACGGTGGAGTTGCGCTGGCCCAACGACCTGCTCCTCGAAGGAAAGAAATTCGGCGGGATTCTGACGGAAATGGAGGCCGAACCCACGCGGCTCCACCACGTGGTCATTGGCATCGGTGTCAACGTCAACCACGCGCGCTTCCCCACCGAGCTGGAGAAGACTGCCACTTCGCTGCGGCTGGCGGGCGGGCGGGTCTACTCGCGGCTGGAAATCTTGGTTGGCTTGCTGGCCGCCTTCGACCGCTACTACAATCGGCTGCTGAAAGAGGGAGCCGCGCCCATCGTCGCCCGCTTTACTGAAGTTTCGCCCTACGCGCGCGGGCGGCGCGTGCGCGTCGCCACCCCGTGGGAAGAGTTCACCGGCGTGACCGCCGGGCTCGACGACACCGGCTTGTTGCGCGTGCGCCGCGACGACGGCAAGACCGAGCGCGTGCTGGCCGGCGACATCACCGAGGCAGACTGATGCTGCTCGTCATCGACATCGGCAACACCAACACTGTGCTTCAAATTTCCCTGCCGAGCCCGGTGGCCCCTGCCACCGGGAGGACCGACTCCGGCCCCCCAGGCGGGAGCCTACCTGTCGGCGGGCAGGCCTGGGGGCTCGGTAGATGAAAGCTAGGGAGTTCTGAGAATAATGCTGCTGGTAATCGACATCGGCAACACCAACACCGTGCTGGGCGTCTATGAGGGCGAGCGCCTGCGGGCCCACTGGCGCCTGGTCACCGCCCACCAGCAGACGGTGGACGAATACGGCATCCTGGCCCGCAACCTCCTGCAACTGGCCGGCATTGACGCCGCCAAGATCAGCGACGTCATCATCAGCTCGGTGGTGCCGCCGCTCGACCGCACCCTGGCCGACATGAGCCGGCGCTACTTCGGCTGCGAGCCGCTCTTCGTCACCGCCGCCATCAACACCGGCATCCGCATCCACTACGACAACCCGCAGGAGGTGGGCGCCGACCGCATCGCCGACGCCGTGGCCGCCTTCGAGAAGTACGGCGGGCCGGCCATCGTCATTGATTTCGGCACCGCCATCACCTGCGACGCGCTGTCCGCCGAGGGCGACTACCTGGGCGGGGTCATTTTCCCCGGCATCGGCATCGCCTCCGGCGCGCTGTTCGACCGGGCCGCCCGCCTGCAAGCGGTTTCGTTCGGCGAGCCGGAGAAGCTCATCGGCACCAACACCGTAGGCTCGGTGCAGTCGGGGCTTTACTACGGCTTTCTCTCCGTAGTGGACGGCATCCTCGAACGGATGAAGAAAGAGCTTGGCCCCAAGACCCGCGTCATTGCCACCGGCGGCCAAGCCACGCTGCTGGCCGAAGCCTCGCGCCACATCGAGCGGGTAGATGAGTTCCTCACCCTCGACGGCTTGCACCTGCTCTACGAGCGCAACCGCCCTACACGGCCCCAGAAAACGCCCCCGAAGAAAAAGGCAAGGAAGTAGCGCCTGCTGCGACCTGCCCTCAGGGGCTAAAGCCCACACAATCCTCCACGGTTTCTTGTCAACCCTGAAGCCTGCCTGCCGCAGGCAGGGGTTGACCCGCCATTTGACAAACAATCTCGAGATCGGCTCGCAAGATTGAAGTCGCTGTGTCTTCGGCGGGTCGCCCCTCTTGCCCTGAGCGAAGTCGAAGGGTTAGGGGCGACAAACGCAGTGCTGAAAAAACCGGGCTTTAGCCCCTGAAGGAGGCGCACAGGGGTCGGGAGGGCTTTTCGGATTACCGCCTGTCACCGGTGACAAGGCCCCTAGCAGCCACGATCGGGGCGGGGGCCGGGGTTGGCTACCCCGGCGAGGCGGACGGGACACCCAAGATGCGGCGGCGGGATTGCCACAGATACCACGAAGCCACGCTGCGATAGGGGCGCCAGGGCTCGGCGATGCGCTGCATCTTCTGCCCCGACGGGTGGTTGCGCAGGCCGTAGAGCTGCTTGACCGCCAGTTGCAGGCCGAGGTCGTCCACTGCCCACACGTCGGGCCGTCCCAGTGAAAAAATCAGAAACATCTCCGCCGTCCAGCGCCCGATGCCTTTGACCTGGGTGAGCGCGGCGATGACCTCCTCGTCGCCCATCCGCCCCAGCCGCGCGAGCGGCACTGCGCCGCCCGCGACTTTGCGCGACAGGTCGCGCAGATAGCGGATTTTCTGCCGCGAGAGCCCGGCAGCGCGCAGCTTGCGGCGCGAAGTGCGGAGCAACGCCTCCGGCGTGGGCAGGCGAGCGCGCCCGTTCTGCCCGTAGAGCCGGCAGAAGCGGGCCGTGATGGTCTGCGCCGCTTTGGTGGCGAGCTGCTGGTGCAGGATGGCTACCGCCAGAGCCCCGAACCGGTTGCGGACCTGCTCCTGACGGAAGGGGCCGAT
This sequence comes from Candidatus Acidiferrales bacterium, assembly GCA_035282985.1. Lineage (GTDB taxonomy): Bacteria > Acidobacteriota > Terriglobia > Acidiferrales > 2-02-FULL-67-57 > DATEUS01. Next base: position 2,751 of record DATEUS010000246.1, on the reverse strand, counting down.
CTCTTCGATGGCGCGGCGCAGGACCGGATCGGCCTGCTTGAGACGGCGAATGGCCTGGCGCGCGTTCTGCATATATTCTCCGCCCGAAAAAGACGCCCATCGTAGCCTGGGCCCGGCCCGATGGCAAGCCGCCGTTGTCTTTCCGCCCCGGATGTTTCTGCTGTATGCTGTCGGGCGACGGCAGGACGGTGCCGTTCCCTTCGCGAAAAGCGCTCAGGACAAGCCCGTGGACCCGAGCAGCTACTTCAACTACTACACCGAAATCGAAGAGCACTTCTGGCAGAAGCGCGGCGCCCACATCCTGGTCTCCACGCTCGACTGGGCAGTGATCGAAAGCTGGCAGAAGGCCGACCTCCCTCTGGAAGTGGTCCTCAAGGGCATTGACCGCGCCTTCGAGCGCTACGACGCCAAGCGGCGCGGCCGCCCCATCAAGAGCCTGCTGTACTGCGTGGATGCTGTCGCCGATGTCGCCGAGGAGGCCAAAGAAGCCGCTGCCGGCCGCGGCCCGCAGGGTCAGACAGCCGAGCGACCCGCACCGTTCGGCGCCGGCGAAATCGCCGCCTTCTTCCTCGCCAATGCCGCTTTGCTGCGCGACGCCGCCGACCGTCAGCAGGACGCAGGTCTGAAGCAGGCATTCAATGACATCGCCGCTGCCCTCGACGCGCTGGCGGCCCAGCCGGCGACGGAAAAAACCAGCAGCCTGGAAGACCTAGAACGGCACCTGACCGTCTTCGAGGAGAAACTGCTGGCGGCGCTCACCCAAGCAGTCACGGCTGAGGAGCTGGTCGAGCTGCGCCGCCAGGTCGAGCGCGGCCTGGCTCCGTACCGGCGGCGAATGAAGGTGGAGCAACTAGCCTTGATTGAAAAGCAGTTTATGCAGAAGCAGCTCTTCGAGCGCCACGGGCTGCCGCGGCTGAGCTTATTTTACCTGCCCGCGGGGGGCGGGCCGGCCGCGGCGGCCGAGACCGTGGAAGGAGTTTGAGGCTATGGACTCCTTCACCGTGCGGGTAGAAAAGCTGGTCTATGGCGGCGACGGTCTCGCCCACCACGAGGGCAAACCCGTCTTCGTCCCCTTCGTTCTGCCCGGCGAGGTGGTGGAGGTCTTTCCCCTTCAGGAGTCGCGCAAGCTGATTCGCGCCCTGCCCGGCGAGTTGAAAGAAACTGCTGCTGAGCGCATCGAAGCTCGCTGCCCGTATTTCGCCCGCTGCGGCGGCTGCCACTACCAGCATCTGGACTACGAAAAGCAATTGGCGCTGAAGACCGACATCCTGCGCGAGACGCTGCGGCGGCTGGGGAAGGTCGAGTGGCCGGGCGAGATCCCCGCCCACCCGTCGCCGCCTTGGGACTACCGCAATCGCCTGCAGTTGAAGCTGGCGCCGCACCCGGCCATCCCCGACCAGCTCCAGGTCGGCTTCCACCGCGCTGGCACCCATGCGCTCATCGCCATCGAGCAGTGTCCTGTCGCCTCGCCCAAGCTCAACCAGCTCATCGCCGTCCTGAACCGGCTGAGCGGGGAGCGCGTCCTGCCGCTGAGCCTGCAGGGCGTGGAGGCTTTTGTGGACGACCACGACGAAACCCTCTGGCTGACGCTCAAAGCGCCCCGGCTCGACTTTGACCTGCCCCAACTGATCGAAGAGCTGCGCACGGCGCTCGACGGCCTGCTCTCCATCGAGTTCCAGGAGATGGCGGGCGGGCAGCGCACCACCGATGGGCTGGGTTGGATTTACTACCGCGTGGGCGCGCACCGGCTGCGGGTGAGCCACCGCAGCTTTTTCCAGGTCAACCGTCACCTGCTGCCGCTGCTGGTCGAGCGCGTGCTCGCTCAGCCGGAAGGCCAGGTGGCGCTCGATCTTTATGCCGGCGTCGGCCTCTTCGCCCGCGCCCTGCGGGAGAAATTCGCCCGCGTGGTGGCGGTGGAAAGCTATCCCGCGGCGGCGGCCGACCTGGCGGCCAACCTCGCCGACCTTGATGGTGTCGAGTCGCACGCCACTACCGTCGCCGATTTTCTCCGCCGCTCGCCGGAGCGGTGCGACCTAGCCGTGCTCGACCCGCCGCGCACCGGGCTGGAGCGCGGCGTGGCCGAGGCGTTGGTCGAGCTGGCGCCGCCGCGGCTGCTCTATCTCTCCTGCGACCCGGCGACGTTGGCGCGCGACCTCGCCCGCCTGCTGCCCGCCTACCGCCTGGCGGCGCTCGAACTCATCGATCTCTTTCCCCAAACCTTTCACATCGAAGCCCTGGCTCGCCTGGAACGAGCCGACTGACAGATGCGCATCCCGGTCTTCTGGCTGGTGACTGCCTACGCCGCGGGGCTGGCGCTGTTCGTTGATGTGGACGACTCGCCGAGGTGTCTTTTCCTGCTGGCGACGATGGCTTTACTCGCCGGTACTCTCGCCCTGCGCCGGCGGTGGTTGCACCTGACTCTGGCGTGCGCGCTGGCAGGTTTTCTGCTGCTGGGCGGGGCCACCATTGGCTTGGACGCTGCCGCGGTGGACGCCCGGCGCGTCGACCGCTTGCTCGCCGACGGCGAAATCGATCTGAGCGAAGCCATCCGCCTGACCGGCTGGCTGCGCCGTGCTCCGGAAGAAAAGCCCTTTGCCGTCAGCTACGAGCTCGAGCTGGAAAGCATCGAGGTCGGCGGACGGAGCCTCAAAACCTCGGGTGGGGCCCGGCTGGCCTACTTCCCTCCGCCCGAGCCCGGGGCGCCGGCGGAGCCGATGCCGGAGTTGCGCTACGGCGACCGGGTAGAAGTCT
>DATEUS010000245.1:0-2242 GCA_035282985.1 Candidatus Acidiferrales bacterium | reverse complement strand
TCGAGCGGGTCCCAGGCCGCTTCCATGGAGCCGGAGGCGGCGTAGTACTTGGCGCGCGCGAAGAGGTGGTCAAACACCTGCTGGTCTTCCCGGCGCAGGGCGCGCCGGTAGGGCGCGAAGCGCGCGCGTGTCTCCTCGATCAACTGGTGAAAGGTGGCGATGGTGCGACCCATGGGTTCCCTCCCCCGGAATCAGTCCCGGTGACTGCAAATCTTTTTCGGCGCGCAGACAGAGGCCAGCGGCGCCTTCCTCGAGGCGGTAAACGGCGGTGGCCTGCCGCTGCAGTTGTCGATCGAGCCAGTGGCGCAGGGGGTGCGGCCGGGCGGACGCGTCGGAGAAAACCAGTGCGGTCAGCACCGCGGGCGGCCAGCGCTGCAACTGCTCCAGGCTGCGGCGGAATACCTGCCGGACTTCGGCGGCCGGCAGCTCTTCGTCGTCAAAAATATCGGGGACACCGGTGAGGAGGACTCGTTGCACTCGGTAACGCCGCGCCGCCGCCGGCGTGCGCGCGATCAGCTCCGCCAGTTGAAAGCAGGTGAAAGCGCGGGAGAGATGGACCCGCTCGAGAAATTCCTCCGGGGAGCGTCGGCAGCGATGGGCGAAAGCCGCCAGGCGGTGGGGGTCGAAGCAGTTGGCTGCGTCCAGAAAAAGGACGGCTTCGCCGCGCAGCAGAGGCCCCGCCAAGAAATAATGCGCCAGGCGAGAGCCCTGCGGATGCCCGTGCACCACCACCAGCCCGCGCCGCCGAGAGAGCGCCCCCAGCAGGCTGCGGGCCTGCGGGGCGAAGCCGGGCAGGGATACCGGTACGGGCGGAAAGAAAGCCATAACCACCTCGAGCTTGCTGGCTATTTCCAATTCTCACTATAGGCGAAGAAAAAGCGAAAGTCAAGAGGGCGGTGTTCAGCGCTCCTAGGGCAGGAAAAAACATGCGGAGAGACCCTACCCGGGGGCAGCCCGTTGCAGCACAGACGGTCGGGGAACGAGTCCAGCTTCAGGCCCAGATTGGACTAGGCGCCAGCGCACTATTCTGTGCTCCGGCAACTTCCCGGTTCAGCCCGCCGTTCTCACCGGGTGCCCCGAGACCTTGCGCCGCCTGGGCGTCTATGGTGTCAATCCCGTAGAGACGAAGCAGGTCGCGGTACGGGGCCTGGTAGATCTGGCTCAGGCTGGCCAGCTTGTACAGGCTGGGCAAGGAAAAGCTGTTTTCCACCTGGCTGAGGCGTCCTGCGGTAATTAGGTATTCCCGGTTCTGGCGGGCTTCAGCAATTTGACGGCTTCGGGCTTCCACATCCTTCAGGGTTAATCGCAGTTCCTCTCTGATCTGACGCAAGCTGTGGCCGGGCAAGTCGTTCCTCGTCACGTTGGACCATCCTGGACTATGCGGGTATCCAGTTAGATGCATGAACAGGACTTTGGTTTGCTGTTTCTTGAAACTTCTTCGCCGCTGAGCTCGACGCTGGCCTGGAGGCGCTTGGGAGCCCGTGGGGGTCGGCTGTGACGATCTGCAACAGGTGCGTCCCAAAAGCGGGCACCAAGCTTCGCGCGTCCTTCCCCGCAGACGCCTATCTTCTTGTCATCGAAGTAAATGGTGGGCCGGGCAGTTGGCCTTTCACTTGCCTCCACTTGGGCGGGCAGCGTTGCGACTGCCGGGAGAAAAATTTGTGAGCGTGGCAACCCAAAGCCTGCTAGCATACGGCGTCGGATGCAGCCGCGCGACTACAAGAACCTCGTCCCCGACTCCCCCCTGCATCGCGAGTTGGAGCAGTTCCTACGGCAGAACGCCGGCCAAGCTTCGTTGGCGGCGGTCTGCGAGCAGGTGCTTCAACTTCCCTGCCTCGACCCAGCGGTGGCGGCCATCCTGGTGGGAGCGCTGATCGAAGGTGACCATCGGATCCAGCTCCGCAACAGCGGCGTGGAGTGGATGGAGCCAGCCGTGGGCGCCTGGGACGCCTGCGAGCGCTTCGCCGTGATCGATTTGGAGACGACTAACGGCACGCGCCACGAGCAACGGGTCATCGAGATCGGCGTCTGTCGGGTGGAAGCAGGACAGGTGAAGCAGGAGTGGGCTTCGCTGGTCAACCCGGAACGCCCCATTCCCTACTGGGTGCGGCAGTTGACCGGCATTACCGACGCCGCGGTGCGGCGGGCGCCGCGCTTCGCTGAGATTCTGCCGCAACTGCTCGACGACTTGGAGGATGCCATCCTCGTCGCCCACCACGCCCGCTTCGACGTCTCCTGCCTC
>DATEUS010000244.1:0-2259 GCA_035282985.1 Candidatus Acidiferrales bacterium | reverse complement strand
TTCGCTTGGTGGACAGCCGTTACGCTTTGACTTTTCCAGTGTTCGATTTGGGTCTGTAGGTTGTCAATCTGGGCATTCTTTTGCCTCACCCAAGCGGTGTAGATGAGGGCCGCGACTCCCAATGCCACTGTGTTGATTATTGCTTGGTAAACGGAGACCCAATCTGTCATTGCCCACCTCGCGGGGTGCGTCCTTAGGAATCGGTTTGGCAGGAATTATATACCGAGAGGGTCTTGTCGGGCTAATTCCGGGCATAGTCGCCCCAAAACCACAGCCGACCTGAATTGCTAACTTATTGAGGAGTTGGGGTGAGCGATGGGGCTCGAACCCACGACCGTCGGAGCCACAGTCCGATGCTCTACCAACTGAGCTACGCTCACCACCGAAGCAGCTCTGCCTAACGATTATTGTGCAGGGGCGAGGGGTTGTCAATCGGCGGCCGGGCAGACGACGCCCAGCCTTCCTAGGGAGAGGACTGGCGAAAGGCGCCCTTCTTGCGCCCCCGGCGTTCCACCGCCTTCAGAACGCGCACGAAGGCCTGCTTGACCTCCACCAGCAAAGGCCCCGGCTGGCCTGTGACCATCATGTGCTCAATCGCGCGGAGGGTCAGCGGCACGATCTCCACCGTGCCGGCCATCTCCATCCGCAGTTGCGGGGGATTGCCCGGCTGCCGGGGCGGCTCCACGGTGGCGTAGATGTCGGCGTAATTGTGCTGCCGGCGGACGGTCTTGACCACGTCGTTCACCCGGGCCAGCCACGCCTCGGGAAACTTGGTTGTCATCTGCGTTCAGCCCCGCTGTGGCGCCAGTTTAGCAGACGCCCTGAGCCCGCTCAACCTCCCAAATTGACACTGCCTCGGCCCTCTCCTAGAATAGCGGCGTTGAAACGGGAGCGAACGTCAGTCTTGACGCGCGCGTGGACTCATTCGCGTCTTCTTTCGTTGGGCCCCGGACCGACAAACCGTGGACTCCGCCGCACAGGTTCTTGAGCGACTGAAAGCCCTGGCGCGGCTGGTGCTGGCCGCCAGCGTGGGTCTGGCCTTGCTGCTGGCGCCGCCACGGGCTACGCCCTTGTTTCCCCTGCTGGGCTTCATCTTCGCCGTCTACTTTATTTACGCCGCCCTGGGGCTTTTCTTCCACCGCGAACTCACGTCGAAGCGACTGCAAGCCGCGGCCCTGGTGGGCGACATCGCAGCCTTGGGTGTGGTGCTGCTGGTGGCGCCCGCGCATTCCACTGCCTTCCTCCTCTTCTTCCTCTACTTTGCCCTGCTGGCGGGCCTGTGGCGCGGATGGCTGGCTGCAGCCGTATTCAGCTTGCTCGTGAGTATGACCTACATGTGGCTGGCGTGGAAGGAATCCCTGGCCGGCCCTGAGGTCCGGTTCCTGGTTACGCTCTCGGGCGAGAACTGGGCGGTGATCGGCGGCCTGCTGGCGGCGGGCTCGCTGGTAGGAACGCTGGCGCAGCGGGAACGCAGGCACGTGGAACGCGCCGCCGAGGTCGAGCGCTTTGCCCGTCTGCTCAGCCTTGACGCCCGCTGGCCGGAGCTGTGGAAAGGTTGGCTCAAAGAACTGGGCGCGCGCTTCCGAGCCCGACGAACGCTGCTGGCTTACCACGATCCGGAAACCGATCGGGTCACTCTCTGGCAGTTCGGTCCGGGCGATGGTGGCACGCTGCAGGAATCCGACCGTCCCCCGCGCGACGCCCGTACCTTCCTGCTGATTGCCACTCCTTTGAGCCTGCTGGGCAATTCGCTCGACCGCGCCGGGGCCGAGGAGTGGCAGTTGCGCCACGAACTCTCGGCGGCGGCAACGCTGAAGAAAAAGTTTTCCCTGCCAGAGCGATTCCGCGAGGAGTTTTCCCTCCGTTCGTTGCTCAGTGCGCCTCTGATGATGGGCGGGGGCGGGCAAGCGCGCCTGTTTCTCCTCGATGCCGAAGGCGGCGGCTTCACACTCGCGCAGCTCGACGATCTGCAATGGCTGCTGGCCGGGCTGGTGCCGATGCTGGCCAACGTCCTGACTGTCCGCAGCCTGATCCTGCGGGCGGTGAACCAGGAGCGCGACGAGATCAGCCGCGCGCTCCATGATGGAGTGGCGCAGACACTGGCCAGCCTGGAGATGCAGCTCAACGTTTACCAGCGGTTGGCGGCGGAGGACCCGGCGCGCACGGCCGAGGAGCTGGGCCGGTTGCAGAGTGTGGTCAAGCAGGAACAGGAGGCTTTGCGGCGGTTCGTGCGCACCCTCAAGCCCGTCCGGGTGCCGG
>DATEUS010000243.1:0-2256 GCA_035282985.1 Candidatus Acidiferrales bacterium | reverse complement strand
GCACCATCAACGGCATGGGCGAGCGCGCCGGCAACGCCGACATCGGCGAAATTGCTCTGGCGCTGCGCTGCCTTTACGGCGTGCCGGTGGAACTCGACCTGAGCAAGATCCGCGAGGTGTCGAAACTGGTGCAACAGGCGGCCGGCTACGAAGTGGAGGCGTGGAAACCGTTGGTGGGCGAGAATCTGTTCACGCGGGAGAGCGGAGCGGTCGCCAGCCAGTTCCACCTCCCCCAGGCTATCGAGCCTTTTTCCGCCGACTTGGTGGGGGCGCGGCGGGCGGTGGTGCTGGGGAAGAAAAGCGGGCTCGACAACATCGACCTGAAATGCAAGGAGCTGGGCCTGGAGCTGGCCGAAGGCCGGCGGGCAGCGGTGCTGGCGGCGGTGAAGCAGAAGGGGATTGAAAAGCGCGGCCTGGTGACCGACGCCGAGTTTCGCGAGATCGTCAGGAAGTTGCAGACCTCATAGCTCATCGTTATAAGATAGGCCAACGCGCGCGCCGGGGCAGGGGCCATCTCTGTCCCGACGGTGAGGGGGGGACGACCGTGGACCGTGAACACTTTTATGCCACCATGAACGGCGAGGGGACGCTCGACTACGAGCTCTACCTCAACACCAAGAAGCTGCTCTCCTGCCAGAAGGACTTTCACAACTTCTGCAACGGCGATGAGTTGCAGTTCCAGGTGGTGCATCAGATTGAAGAGTTGTGGATGAAGCTGATCGGCTACACCCTGCTCGACATTGATGACTACCTGCAGCAGGAGAACACCAATCGGGTCCTGACTCTTTTTCGCCGCGTTCACATCGCTCAGAAGCTCATGATCGAGCAACTGGCGTTGCTGGAGACCATGTCGCCCAAGGAGTACCAGGAAATCCGCGTGGGCCTGGGCAATGGCAGCGGCCAGGAGTCGCCCGGCTTTCGCACCCTGCTGAAGATGCACCAGCCGCTGTGGCACTCCTTCAAGATCCACTACCTGGAGAAGCACGGGCTGACGGTGGAGAAGATTTACAACTCCGAGTACAAGCACTCCGACGCTTACGTGGTGGCGGAAGCGCTGGCCGAGTTTGACGAGCTGTTCCAGAAATTCCGTTACCACCACCTGCAACTGATCCAGCGCACCATCGGGCTGGGCTCGAAATCGCTGAAGGGCCGCTCGGTGGACCTGCTCAATGAGGGCTTGAAGACCCGCTTCTTCCCCGAGCTCTGGGACATCCGCCACCAGATGACCGACGCCTGGGGCTCTCAGTACGGGGTGGTGCGGGAGTCCATCGGCGGCCACTAGCCGGATGCTGACAAAGTGGCTCACTGTCATTCCGACCCCGAGTGAGCGGAGCGAGCCGAGGGGGAGGAATCTGCTTGTGGTTTGTGATCGGCAGGAAGAAAAGCAGATTCCTCGGCCCTGCCTGCGGTAGGCAGGCTACGGCCTCGGAATGACAGGTTCGGGGAGTTTTTCAGCATCTTGACAGAGCCTGTTGCATAAGCGCTCTCCCCTGAGGCCTCAGGGCTAGAGCCCGGTCTTGTCTTGGTGCTTGCTATTGTCGCGGCTGACCCTTCGACTACGCTCCCTCCAACAAGATCAGGGCGGGCAGGGGAAGAGGTGCGACCCACAAGGCCTGGTCAAAAAGCACCGGTTGACCCACAAGCAAAAAGCCGAGGGACGGTGCTGTCTCTCCCTCCAGGCGGGGGCCTGGGGGCTCGGGGGTTTGAGGCGCTGGCCTAAGGTCCTGACCTGCCAGACGAAGGTTGAGCGATAGGTTCCAGCTTAGCGGCGGAAGTGGGGCAGGACGGCTTCGCCGAAGAGCTTCGCCTGCTCAAGCCGGTCTTCTCCCCAGATTTCGAGCAGGATGTGGGTGCAGCCTGCCTGGCGGAATTCCTCGATGCGCCGGATGCAGTCTTCCGGCGTGCCGGCGATGGGATGGACTTTTTCGAATACCGCGTCGGTCACCGCTCGCGCCGCCGCCTTGCGCCCGCCTTTCTCCATGCCGTCGGCGATGGGTTGCAGCTCTTCAAAGGTCAGGCCGGCGCTTTGCAGCAGCACGTCGGCGGAGCCACGAATGTTCTGCACCTTGTTGGCCAGGTACATCGCGGCCATCTCCCGCGCTCCCTCTTTGCCCTTGGCGGCGTCTTTGCCGACGCTGCCGACGATGACCGAGCCCAAGTCAAGCTCGGCGGGGTCGCGGCCGGCCTGGCGCGCGCCCTCTTCCATCTGCTGGCGGGCGTAGCGAACGAACTCGGGCGTGGTGATGCTGGCGGTGA
>DATEUS010000242.1:0-2657 GCA_035282985.1 Candidatus Acidiferrales bacterium | reverse complement strand
CGGCCCGCTGACCATTCGCGACCTCTACAGCCTCTACTTCTACGAGAACGGGCTCTACGCGGTGGAGATTACCGGCGCGCAGTTGAAAGAGGCGCTGGAATACTCTGCCGGCGGCTTCGCTGGCTATCCCTGGCCGGAAGGCACGGCCCCTTTCAGCGGCTACAGCTACGACTCGGCGGCCGGCGTCAGCTACCAGGTTGACCTCACGCGGCCGCCGGGCGACCGCATCCGCAACCTCAGCTTCGCGGGTGTGCCGCTGGCGGCCGACCGCAAGCTGCGCCTAGCGCTCAACACCTACCGCTGGTCGGGCGGCGGCAGCTATCCCGAAGATTCGGGACTCCGGCACGCCCGCATCGTGCAGCGGGCCGAGAAACAAATCCGCGACCTGCTGATTGATTGGCTGCGGCAGCACAAGAAATTCCCCGCCACTGCGGACCACAACTGGGAGATTGTCCCGCCCGAAGCCTATGAGGCTTTGTACCAGTGGGTGACCACGCCTCCACCCGCGCCGGCCCAATCTCCGCTCCCCGCGCCCGTCCCCGCTGTGCTCGTCAACTGAAGACTGCTCACACAGTCGCAAAGTTTCAGAATTCTAGAGGTGTCTTTCACGGGTCGCGGAACACGGGCCGCGAGTCAGTCCTGCTAGTCGTAGTATTCGGTGCCGAGGTGGGTGATGAGCTTTTCGCCCATCAGCCAGCGCAGAGTGTTCTTCAGCTTCATCTGCTGGATGAAGAGGTCGTGCTCGGGGTAGAGCGCGGGGGCGCACATGGGCGACTTGAAGTAAAAGCTCAGCCACTCCTGGATGCCGCGCAGGCCGGCGCGCTGGGCCAGGTCGAGGAAGAGCACCAGGTCGAGCACGATGGGGGCGGCGAGGATGGAGTCGCGGCAGAGGAAGTCAATCTTGATCTGCATGGGGTAGCCGAGCCAGCCGAAGATGTCGATGTTGTCCCAGCCTTCCTTGTTGTCGCCGCGGGGCGGGTAGTAGTTGATGCGCACCTTGTGGTAGAAGCCGCCGTAGAGTTCGGGGTAGAGCTTCGGTTGCAGGATGTACTCCAGCACGCCCAGCTTGGACTGTTCCTTGGTCTTGAAGGAGTAGGGGTCGTCGAGCACCTCGCCGTCGCGGTTGCCGAGGATGTTGGTGGAGAACCAGCCGCTCAGGCCAATCAGGCGCGACTTCAGCCCCGGCGCCAGAATCGTCTTCATCAGCGTCTGCCCGGTCTTGAAGTCCTTGCCGGTGATGGGCACCTTCTTTTCCGCCGCTAGCTCCTGCAGAGCCGGGATGTCGACGGTGAGGTTGGGGGCGCCGTTGGCGAAGGGCACGCCCTGCTTGAGGGCGGCGTAGGCGTAGAGCATCGAAGGGGCGATGGCTTCGTGGTTTTCCTTCATCGCCTTCTCGAAGCTCTTCAAGTCGGCGTGGACCTTCTCCGGCTTGAGATAAATCTCCGTCGACGCGCACCAAACCATCACCAGCCGTGCCAGCCGGTGCCGGGCCTTGAACTCGGCGATGTCTTCCTGCAACTGCTGCGCCAGGTCCCACTTGCTCTTGCCCTGCTTGACGTAGGTGCCGTCCAGCTTGCGCACGTACTTCGGATCGAAGGCGGCTTTCATCGGCTTGATCGAGCTCAGGAAGCCTTTCACTTTTTGCAGGTGGTCGTCGTGGAGCACGCCCGCCTTGCGCGCCGCCTGGTAGGCGTCGTCGGGAAAGATGTCCCAGCCGCCGAACACCAGGTCGTTCAGCTTGGCCAGCGGCAGGAACTTCTTGATCGGCGGCACACGGTTCTCCGTGCGCTTGCCCAGGCGGATGGTGCCCATCTGCGTGAGCGAGCCGATGGGGGTGGCCTGGCCAGTGCGCACCAGCTCCACCCCGGCATAGAACGTCGTGGCGACGGCGCCCATCCCGGGCGTCAGGACGCCGAGCTTGCCTTTGGCAGGCGCAATCTGCTTTGGTCGTCGCATTCCGGTTTCACCTCTCGGAGGCTCTCAGGGGCTCCGGCGACTGGCCCGCCGCGGCGGGCAGGGTGGGGCAACCCGCGAAGCTGTTTATCATCCGTCAACCTCGGCGGTTTTGCAAGTGCGCACACCCCCTTCAGTTCTCCTCCTCCGCCTCGTAATCGTTCTCCTCTTTGTCTTCTTCGTCTCCTTCCTCTCCTTCTTCTTCCTCGCACTCCTCCCGCGCCTGCTCTTCAACCTCTTCGGGCGTCCAGCCGGCGTATCCGCCCGCAGCGTGCCCGGCCCGCTCCTCCTCCACCGCCGACAAGTTCTCGCGGAGCTGCTGCAGCAGCCAGCCAATGGCATAAGCCTGTTGCGGGTCGAGCCGGTTCTCCGCCACCGCTTTCACCATGTCCGCCAGGAAGTCGTGGATCTCGCTCGGCGTGGCCAGCCGCAACGCTTCCAGCTTGGTCAGCGTCTCCCGGTGTGCTTGCGCGTCGCGGTCGTGGGAAAAACAGTGCTCCGAATCCAACTGCCGCGACGCCCGGCACTGCTCTGCGGTGCCTGCGCCCATCTGGCAGCGTTTGCTCTGCGCTGGAACTCTCTTTTTCCGCATGGTCTCCTCCAGGTCTGTGGATTTTGGTAGGGAGCCCGGGTTGACGGTGAGTTCTGGCGGTTGGGGGTGGGGGGGGGTGGTCTCTACAGCCAGGTAAGCAACTAAAAGAAAA
>DATEUS010000241.1:0-3633 GCA_035282985.1 Candidatus Acidiferrales bacterium | reverse complement strand
AAGATGGCCGAGCTGCGCGACCTAGATCTCCCTTACGAGCGCCGCATGATGCCCCGCGACGAAGGGCTGAAGTTCTACGAGCGGCAGCACCAGGACTTCAAGTGCGAGCTCGTGCGGGAGAAATCCGACGGGCCCGAGTTCAGCGTCTACGTCACCGGCAAGTTTGTCGACTTCTGCCGCGGCCCCCACATCCCTTCCACCGGGCGCATCAAGGCCTTCAAGCTGCTGAGCGTGAGCGGGGCCTACTGGAAGGGCGTCGAAGGCAACCCGCAGATGCAGCGCATCTACGGCACCGCCTTCCCCTCGCAGGCCGAGCTCGACGACTTCCTGCACAGGCTGGAGGAGGCCCGACGGCGCGACCACCGCAAGCTGGGCCCGGAACTCGACCTCTTCAGCATCCAGGAGGAAGGCGGCGCCGGGCTGATTTTCTGGCACCCCAAGGGCGGGCGCGTCCGCAGCCTGATGGAAGACTGGCTGCGCGAGGAGTTGCGCAAGCGCGGCTACGAGATGGTCTACACCCCGCACGTACTGCGGCTGGATCTGTGGCGCACCAGCGGCCACCTGGACTACTACCGGGAGAGCATGTTCCCGGCGATGGAAGGCGAGCACGCCGCCTACCAGTTGAAGCCGATGAATTGTCCCGGCCACATCCTGATCTACAAATCGGCGCTGCGCAGCTACCGCGACCTGCCGCTGCGCTTCGCCGAGCTGGGCACCGTCTATCGCTACGAGCGCGGCGGCGTCCTGCACGGGCTGCTGCGCGTCCGCGGCTTTACGCAGGATGACGCCCACATCTTCTGCACCCCGGAACAGATCGAGGACGAGATCGCCGGCTGCGTGGATTTCGCCCTGGCGCTGCTGCGCACCTACGGCTTCGAGAAGTACGAGATCGATCTTTCCGCCCGCGACCCCGCCCGCATGGACAAGTACGCCGGCAGGGTGGAAGACTGGGAACACGCCGAGGCGGCGCTGAAGAACACGCTGGAGCGGATGAAGATCCTCTACAAGTACATTCCCGGGGAGGCGGTGTTCTACGGGCCCAAGATTGACGTCAAGCTGATCGACGCCATCGGGCGGCCCTGGCAGCTCTCCACCGTGCAGTTCGACTTCAACCTGCCGGAACGCTTCGATATGCACTACATCGCGGCCGACGGCGTCGCCCACCGGCCGGTGATGGTGCATCGCGCCCTTTACGGCTCGGTGGAGCGCTTCTTCGGCATCCTGATCGAGCACTACGCCGGCGCCTTCCCCGTCTGGTTGGCGCCGGTGCAGGCCATCGTGCTGCCGGTGAGCGAAAAGGTGGCCGACTACGCCGGGCAGGTGGCTGCGCAGTTGCGTGCCGCCGGCTTTCGGGTCGAGCTCGACACCCGCAACGAAAAGCTGCAGGCCAAAATCCGCGACGCCCAGTTGCAGAAGATTCCCTTCATGCTGGTCTGTGGGAAGAAGGAAGAGGCAGCCGGCACCGTAAGCGTGCGCTCGCGCAGCCGCGGAGACTTGGGCCCGCGCCCGCTGGCCGACTTCCAGGCCGAGCTGACCCGGCTGGCCGAAACCCGCGCCACTGAAGCCTGATGGTGGAGTTGCTACCCCTTGCGCCTGCCGCTTCTGTGCTATACTCCGGATGTTTCTCGCCGCAGTGGCGCGGGGAGTTGCGGGCGCTGCGGGCGGCGAAGAGGGTAGTGAATCGCGACCACGAATCCGCGTTGATGCGCCTTGTGCCAACTGCCCTGCCTGTTGGATCAGGACGGCGAGCCACAGGGCGACGGCGCGGGTAAATTTTTTTTCGGGAGGTACAGAGCCACGAGCGTATCCAACCGAGCCCTGCGGGTAAACGAGCGGATTCGCATCCCGCAAATCCGCCTCATCGACGAAAACGGGGAGCAGGTCGGGGTGATGGTGCCGCGCGACGCCTTGAAGCTGGCGCGGGAGCGCGGGCTCGATCTGGTGGAGATTTCCCCCACCGCCCAGCCGCCGGTCTGCAAGATCATGGACTACGGCAAGTACCTCTACGAGCTCAACAAGAAGCTTCATGAACAGCGCAAGCACCAGAAGGGGACGCGGCTCAAAGAGGTCAAGCTGCGCCCGCGCACCGATGCGCACGACTATGAGTTCAAGAAAAACCACGTCATCCGCTTCCTGGAAGAGGGTGACAAGGTGCGGCTGGTGATGCTGTTCCGCGGCCGCGAGATTGAGCACTCCAACCTGGGCCGGAAGAAGATCGAGCGGCTGCTCGACGAGGTCGCCCACGTGGGCTCGGTCGAAGTGCGGCCGTCGATGGAAGGGCGGATGCTCGTCACCATCCTGGCCCCGAACGCTAAAGCGGGCAAACGCCCCGGCAAACAGCCACCGCAGGAAGCCGCCAATGCCTAAGCTGAAAACGCACCGGGGAGCGGCCAAGCGCTTCAAGAAGACGGCCGGAGGCAAGATTCTCCGCGGCCAGACGAAGATGCGCCACATCCTGACCGGCAAGCGCCGCAAGAGCAAGCGGGCGCTGCGCGGCACCACCACCGTCAGCGACGCCGACCTGGCGCAGGTGAAGCGGCTGCTGCCCTACTGAGGCCTCCGGCCGGTCTCGTAACCAAATTCACGCTAGTCGGAGAAACGGAGAAAGGCACTTATGCCCCGAGTCAAACGCGGACCCAAGCGCGCCCGCCGGCGCAAGAAGATTCTCAAGCAGGCCAAGGGCTATTTTCTAACCAAGTCGAAGCTGCACCGCGAAGCCCGCTTGGCCGTGCGCCGGGCGATGGAGTTCAGCTTCCGCCACCGGCGCACCCGCAAGCGCGAGTTCCGCTCGCTGTGGATCACGCGGCTCAGCGCCGCCGCCGCCGAGCACGAGCTGAGCTACAGCCGCCTGATGGGCGGGCTGCGCAAGGCCGGCATCGCGCTCGACCGCAAGACCCTGGCCGACATCGCCATCCACGACCCAGGCGGCTTTGCCGCGCTGGCACAGACTGCCAAGCAGGCCTTCGTCTCCGCCGCCTAGGCCGAACTGTCATCCCGCTTGCCCTGCTTGTCCCGAGCAGGGCCGAGGGGAGCGCAGTCGAAGGGAGCCAAGCGAGGGATCTGCTTTCCCCGGACCGCCGGTCAACCCATTTCCTACCACTGGCTCTCTTTGCGCCGTTTCCGCTCTCGTGTAAACTGCCAACGTTTGAATTCCCCGAGGGAGGAGCCTCGGGGCTCGGGTGAATAATTCACCTGGGCTTCCAGGCAGAGACTGCGACGGCCGGATACTCATCTCCGAGCCCCCAGCTCCAGCCT
The DNA here is from genome assembly GCA_035282985.1 of Candidatus Acidiferrales bacterium. GTDB lineage: Bacteria > Acidobacteriota > Terriglobia > Acidiferrales > 2-02-FULL-67-57 > DATEUS01. Next base: position 378 of record DATEUS010000241.1, on the reverse strand, counting down.
GGGGGGAAGTCGTCGATGACTGACATCCTGAAAAAGACAACGATGGCCCTCGATCGGCTCGGGATCCGCTCCGGCAGCGCGGTGTCCCCGCTGTTTGCCGAGCTACAGAAGAGCTTCGACACTGAGCTCGCCCAGGCGACCGATTCCGATGCCTGGAAGGAGCTGCGCGACCGCTGGCTCAGCCGCAAGAAAGGCGTCCTCACCCAGATCAAGAACCACTGGCTGCAGCCAGCCGGGGCCGAACTGAAGCCCGAGGTGGGCAAACACCTGAACGCCCTGCGAGCGCGGGTGGAAGGCGGGTTGGAAGAACGCCGGGCGGAAATCGAACCCGGCGCCGCTGCTGGCGCCGCCGAAGCTCTCGACCTGACGCTGCCCGGG
>DATEUS010000240.1:0-3868 GCA_035282985.1 Candidatus Acidiferrales bacterium | reverse complement strand
TGAAGGAAAACGGCCGGATGGGAATCGTCGTTCCGGACGGCGTCCTGACCAATTCTTCGCTTCAGTACGTACGCGACTTCATTATGCGTAGGGCCCAGGTCCTAGCAGTCGTCTCGCTTCCGCACACAGCGTTTACTCAGTTCGGTGCAGGTGTGAAGGCATCTCTCTTGTTCCTCAGAAAGAAAGCTGCTGGTGAAAAGCTGGCCCGAAGCTACGCCATCTTCATGGCGATAGCAAACCACATCGGGTACGATGCCACGGGGCGCCCGGACGAGAATGAGCTGTTGAATGAAGGGCAAAGGGAGAATGGTCGGCAAACTAACACCTCCCCAGAGCCAGAAACACCACGGATCCTTGATCTTTGGCTGGCGTTCACCGAAAGCAAACCAGCAGAGCGATTGCTGTGTGAATCGCCTTTAGTCTTTCAAGTGAGAAGCGACGAGCTGGAAGGGCGGCTAGACTGCCAGTTTTATCACCCCGACTACACTGCCCTGGAGAAGAAAATCCGGCACTCGAAGTTCGAAGTCAGTCCGCTCGGTGATTTGGCCTCCAGGATAGTTGATGGCCCATTTGGCTCTCAGCTCAAGGTCGAAGAGTATCAGACCTCCGGTGTACCATTGGTCCGAGTGGGTGACGTAGCGAACGGAGAGATTGTCCCGACGAACCTCGTTTACATCACACAGGAAAAACAGGCTCAACTAAACAGGAGTCAGGTGCTTCCAGGTGATGTCCTCCTTACCAAGGCTGGAAGCCTTGGTTATTCGGCCGTTTTCCCCTCAATATTCAAGCAGGGGAACATAACTTCTCACTTGGTCGCAATCAGGTGCAAGAAGGATCTCCTTCCAGGCTACCTTGCGCTGTACATGCGTTCTCCGCTAGGCAAGACCCAGCTTTACAGATGGGGAAATAAAACCACGAGACCCGAACTCAACACCGAGGAGGTGAAGAAAGTCCTGGTGGTCAAACCACCCCTCGATGTCCAGAGAGACCTAGTAGCACGCTACGAAGATAAGAAGCTCCAGGCCAGAAAACTCAAAGATCAGTCGCGACAGCTGTTGGAAAGCGCCCAACAGGACGCTGTCGCGAGCCTGATGGGAGACCCAAGTAGCAGGGCCGATTCACAGACCCACAAGTGTTCCTAGCAGACCCTAGGTTATGGGTTTTCTTGACCGGCGCGAAAGGCGACCGCTATAATCGCGGTCTGCGCCACAGTTGGCGCGCGAGAGAAGCGAAGCGAGCGAGCCTACGCTGGACACCTCACCCTTGTTCGAGCCGCAAGACCAATTCCTCCAACGTCAGCAAAAGCTCCGCGAAATCCAGCAACTCGGCCACGACCCCTATCCCCATCGCTTCGACTCCACCCATACCATCCCCGAAATCGTCGAGAGCTTCAGTTCGGCCTCGGCCGAAGCGCTGAGCAGCGAGCGGCCGCGGGCGCGCCTAGCCGGACGTATCCTGGCGTTGCGCTTTCACGGCAAGACCGGCTTCGCCGACCTGCACGCCGGCGGTCCCGAAGGTTCGGGACGCCTGCAATGCTACTTCCGCCGCGACGCCCTGGGCGAGGAAGGCTTTCAACTCTTTAGCTTGCTCGACCTGGGCGACGTCATCGGGGTCGAAGGCCACCTGGGCCGCACCAAGACCGGTGAGCTGACACTCTTCGCCGAACAACTGGGGTTGCTGGCCAAGGCACTGCTGCCGCCGCCGGAGAAGTGGCACGGGCTGGCCGACGTGGAGCAGCGCTACCGGCAACGCTACCTGGACCTGCTGGTCAACCCGGGTGTGCGCCGCATCTTCGAGACCCGCGCCCGGGTGATCGGCTTCCTGCGCCGCTTTCTGGAAGCGCACGGCTTTCTGGAAGTGGAAACGCCGATGATGCAACTACTCTACGGCGGGGCCATGGCCCGGCCGTTCGTCACCCACCACAACGCCCTCGACCTCGACCTCTACCTGCGCATTGCCCCCGAACTCTACCTGAAACGCCTGGTGGTGGGCGGCCTCGATCGCGTCTATGAAATCAACCGCAATTTCCGCAACGAGGGCATCTCCGTCCGCAACAACCCCGAGTTCACCATGCTGGAGTTTTACCAGGCCTACGCCGACTACCACGTGCTGATGGACTTGACCGAGGAGATGTTGACGAGGCTGGCCGAGGAAGTCACCGGCTCGGCCGAGATCACGTACCTGGGCCAGAAGGTCGACTTCCACCGCTGGCAGCGGCTCTCTATGCGCGAGGCCATCGGCCGCTACTGGCCTGCGGCCGCCGGCTCAGCGCCCAGGCCCGACGAGCTGGCGGACGCCGAAAAAGCCCGGCGCTACGCCGAACACTACGACCGCTGGGCCGAGCGCCACCTCGAAGAAGCGCGGCTGGCTGCCGTTCCCCAGGACGCCACCGCCGCCATTGCCACCGGCCGCCTGTTTGAAGCGGTGGTGGAACGCCAGCTCATCCAGCCCACGCTGATTTACGACTTCCCCACCGAACTCTCGCCGCTGTCCAAGGCGCGCGACGACGACCCCGCGCTGGCCGAGCGCTTTGAAGTCTTTGCCGGCGGGCTGGAGCTAGGCAACGCCTTCAGCGAGATCAACGACCCCCTCGAACAGTACGAACGCTTCCGCGACCAACTGCGCCAGCGCGAGCGCGGCAACCTGGAAGCCCATCAGATGGACGAAGACTACATCCGCGCCCTCGCCTACGGCCTGCCGCCCACGGCCGGGGAAGGCATCGGCATCGACCGCCTCACCATGCTGCTCACCGACAGCCGCTCCATCCGCGAGGTCATTCTCTTTCCCCTTCTCCGCCCGCTGCGCCCCGCCGCGTCCGCGACCGCCGACGACGAAGAGAAATGACCTTCGAGTGGATGGTGGCGCGGCGGTACCTGGCCGGGGGCCGGGCCGCGCAGCGCGACCGCTTCCTCAGCGTCATCACTTGGATCGCCATTCTGGCGGTGGCGACGGGGGTGGCGGCGCTAGTGCTGGCGCTGGCCATCAACGCCGGCTTCCGGGAAACCTACGAGGAGCAACTGCTGGGCGCCACCGCCCACGTCAACCTCGCCCGCAAGGACGCCGGCGGCATCCGCGACTACGAGGAGTTGGCGGCGCGCCTGCGACCCCTGGCTGGCGTCACCAGCGTCAGCCCGGCGCTCTACGAAACCGTGCTCATCTCCAGCGGCAACCGCGCCCGCGGCATCGTGCTGAAAGGCATTCGCCTGGAGGACTCGGTCGAGCAAGAAAAGCTCTTCACCCGCTGGCGCGAAGGCCGGGCGGCGCTGGGGCCAAGCGGAGAAGGGCCACCCGCGCTCGTCATCGGCTACAAGCTGGCGCAGGAGCTGGGGGTTTTTGCGGGCGACACGGTCATGATCACCAGCCCGCAGGGCCAGCTCACCCCGTTCGGGCTGGTGCCGCGCTACCGCAGCTTCCGAGTGGTGGGTGTGTTCGAGTCCGGCTTCTGGGACTTCGACGCCGGTTGGGCTTTCACGCGGCTCGACGTCATTCAACAACTGCTCAGCCTGCGCGACACGGTGTCGCTGCTGGAGCTGCGCCTGGCCGACATCTACGCCGCCGAAGAAGTCAGCCGGCAGGTGGAAGCGGTGGCCGGGGAGGGCTTCGTGGCCACGCCCTGGATGGAGATGCACCAGAGCCTGTTCCGGGTGCTGCGGCTGGAAAAGTTGGTGACGGCGCTCTTCATCGGGCTGATTGTTCTGGTGGCGGGGTTGAACATCCTGATCCTGTTGGTGATGCTGGTGTTGGAGAAGCGGCGGGAAATCGCGGTGCTGTTGTCGCTGGGGGCGCGAGCAGCGCAGGTCCAGCGCATCTTCATCTTGCACGGGGTAGCGATCGGGGCGCTGGGGACGCTGCTGGGTCTGGCGCTGGG
>DATEUS010000239.1:0-4413 GCA_035282985.1 Candidatus Acidiferrales bacterium | reverse complement strand
GTTGGGCGGAAGCTGGTCGCGGCGAGGAGATGGCGGAAGAGCACGCTGCCATCGCCGCCGGCATGTTAGCGCAGATGGAGTTCGCGCCCAACGACAAGATTCTCGACATCGGCTGCGGGGCCGGCTGGCTCTGCGGCCTCCTGGCCGACAAGGTCCCGCAGGGCCAGGTGGTGGGCATGGACGTGGCCGACGAGATGGTGCGGCGGGCACGCCAGCGCTATGCCGCCAACCCGCGGTTGATGTTCATTGTGGCTGGTGCCGAGGACATTCCCTGGGATGACAATTTTTTCAATCACGTCGTGTCGGTCGAGTCGCCCTACTACTGGCCCAACCCCGCGCAGGCCTTCGGCGAGATTCTGCGCGTCTTGCAGCCCGGCGGCGCGGTCCGCATTCTCATCAACCTCTACAAAGAAAACGTCTACTCGCACCAGTGGCGGGAGAAATTGGCGACTGAGACCCATTTGCTTTCCGGGGACGAGTGGTGCGAGCTGATGCGGCAGGCCGGCTTTGTTGAGACCAAGCACTCCCGAATCGTGGACCCTCGGCCGGTGCCGGAAGGCTATGAGTCGAAGTGGTTCAAGAGCGCCGAGGACATGCGCGCCTTCCGCCGCGAAGGCGCGCTTCTGGTCATCGGGCAGAAAGCCAAACCGCCTGGAGCCTGGGGCGGTCGGTCGTCCACATAAGTCTTTGCATAGTAAGAACTTACCCCCCCCCAGCCCAGTTTTCTTGACTTTGCCGACGTGGTCGGCTAATTTAGCTTTTTTGGCAAGGTTGGCGAGTTCGTGGGCTACTTAGAGAACCGCTTCGAGAAGAATTTCGTCCTCTCCTCGGTTGACTACGTCTTCAACTGGGCGCGCAAGTCCGCTCTGTGGCCGCTGACGTTCGGGCTGGCCTGCTGCGCCATCGAAATGATTGCCTCCTCCACCTCGCGCTTCGACATCGCCCGCTTCGGTGCCGAAGTCTTTCGCCCCAGCCCGCGCCAGTCCGACCTGATGATTGTGGCCGGGACGGTGACCTTGAAGATGAGCCCCGTCATCCAGCGCATCTGGGACCAGATGCCGGAGCCGAAGTGGTGCATCTCGATGGGGGCCTGTTCGAGCGTGGGCGGCCCCTTCAATGTCTACTCGGTCTTGCAGGGGGTGGACAAGATCGTGCCGGTCGATGTCTACGTGGTTGGCTGTCCGCCGCGCCCGGAAAACCTGTTCTACGCCCTGCTGAAGTTGCAGGACAAGATCGACCAGATGAGCCTGGCCAAGCGGCCCACCGAAGTTCGTCTGGATGAAACCATGTTGGAGGATTTCAAGAAGAGCGTGATGGTAGCGCAGACCCCGCACCCGCGCTGAGACCCCACGGAGCCGATGAGCATGCCTCGATACGTCAAGGTGGCCAAGGTGGATGAAATGCCGCCGGGAACGGCGCGGGAGTTCCAGGCCGACGGCAAGGTGATTGCGCTCTTCAACGTGAACGGAAAGTTTTATGCCACCGACAACGTCTGCCTGCACCGCGGCGGGCCGCTGGGGGCGGGCCCGTTGGAAGGGGAAATTGTTACCTGTCCCTGGCACGGCTGGCAGTACAACGTCACCACCGGCGAGTCTGTTTTCAACGAGCAGATCAAGGTGCAGACCTTCGAAGTGAAAGTGGAAGGGGACGACATCGTCGTGGGGTTCGAGAGCTGAGAACGTCAAAGGCTGGTTCACCGGCCGCGGGTAGCCGGACAACAAGCAAACAAAATCAGGGCAGGGAGGAGACCGAGAATGTCTCCCTGCTGTTTCTTCCGCCCGTCGCCCGGATGGCCGCGGGCTTGGAGATGACCGGTTGAGTCGTCACTGGTTTTTTTCCGCCGATCCCACCCGTTATCACTGGGACACGCTCTTCGTCAAAGGCAAGGACCTCTGGAGCGACATCCGGGACACCGCTTCGCAACGCTACTTGAAGCAGGTCAAGAAAGGCGACAAAGTCCTCTGCTACCACGGGGTGCCGGATCGGATGGTCTACGCCTTGGCGACGGTGGCTTCCGATCCCTACCCGCACCCCACGGACCGAAAGAAACAAGTGCTCATCGTCGACCTGAAGGCCAACGAGCGCCTGCCCCGACCGGTCCCGCTGAAGGAAATGAAGCTGGACCGCGCCCTGCGGCGGATGAGGTTTCTGGCCCGGCCTCGCCTGGCGGTCTCTCCCCTCACTGAGCACGAGTACAACGAAATCCTGCGCCTAGCCGGGGTGCTGGTGAGCCCGTACCGCTAGCCCCGCAGAACACTGCTCTCGCAGGAGGAAAGCCATGAGAACTCGAACGCCCCTGGCCTTCCTGGGTCTGTGGCTGGCCGTCGCTCTGGTCTCTCAGGGCAGCCAGTCGCCGACTACGGTCGAAGATGCTATCGCGGCCGCTGCTCGCGGCCAGGGACGCATTCTCGACCTCAGCCACGCCATCAGCGAGAAGAATCCGCGCTGGCCCGGCGACACGCGCGCCTTTGAAGCCCAAGTGAATGCGCGCGCCGAGGAGACCGGCTACTTCACCCGCAGCTTTTGGATGCTGGAGCACTTCGGCACGCACATGGATGCACCCGCCCACTTTCCTCCCGGTCGAACCACCGTTGACCGCATTCCGCCCGAGCGGCTGGTCGGGCCGGCGGTGGTGCTGGATGTGCGGTCTCAAGCCGCGGCGGAGGCTGACTACCGCGTCCTTCCCGGCGACATTCTGGCTTGGGAAGAGCGCCACGGCCGCGTTCCCGACGGTGCCATCGTCCTGGCCCGCACCGGCTGGGAGGCCCGCTGGCCTGACGAGCAGCGCTACCGCAACCTGGATGACGCCGGCGTGATGCACTTCCCCGGCTTTTCCGTGGAAGCGGCGAAGGTGCTGGTTGAGCGCGGCGTGAGCGGCCTGGGGATTGACACCCTGAGCGTGGACTACGGACCCTCCAAGAACTTCGAGGTCCACCGACTTTCCCACGGCGCCGACCTCTACCACCTGGAAAACCTCGCCAACCTCAGCGGCTTGCCCGAGAGCGGCGCCGTGCTGGTGGTGGCGCCCATCAAGCTGGAAGGCGGCTCGGGCGGGCCGGTGCGCGTGTTTGCCTTCCTCCCGCAGTGAGAAACGAGCCGGCGGGTCTATTTGGTGGCCACGAGCAGGGCAGCGAACGGCGCCGTGCGGAGCTTTTCTCGGCGGATATTCTCGAAGCCGGCCTGCCGCGCCCACTCGGCCACCTGGGTGAATTGATAAGTCTGCCGCCCGCTGGTGACGCCGAAGAAGAGCGCCAGCAGAGTGCCCAGTTGGTCCTTGCGCTTGTTCCTGCCTTCTTCGCGGAAGGGCTCCCACACTGCCAGTGTGCCTGACGGCGCCAGGGCGGTGTGCAACCGCCGCAGGGTGGTGCGGCAGGTTTCTTCGTCCAGGTGGTGGACGATGTTGAACAGAAAGGCGAGGTCGTAGTGCTCGCCGAAGGAAGTCTCGGCGAGAGGGCCGGTGCGAAACTCGATGCGGGCGCCGAGGCCGGCCTCGGCCACCAGTTCCCGCCCAATGCTCGCGGCCGACTCCAAGTCAAGAATCGTCGCCTGCAGCGTAGGGTGGCGGCGACACATGAGGATAGAGAAATAGGCGTGGCCGCCGCCGACATCGAGCAGGCGACGCGGGGCCTCGATACTGACCTTGTCCAGCAGTTCTTCGCCCGAGAGCGCCGCCAGGTCCCGCAGGCCGAGCATATAGCTCCGCCACATCCCGGGCTGGTCCAGCCGGCGGTGGATGTCCTGCGACTTCCCCTGTTCGATAAATTCCTCCAGGTGGCTGAACCACTCCCACTGCTCGTAGTTGTAGCGCACGAAATGGATCAGGTTCGGTGTGTTCCTTGACACCAACCAGCGCGCGCTCACCGGCGAGTTCCGGTAGTGGTTGTTTTCCTCTTCGAGGTAGCCGCAAGCCACCAGCGCGTCGAGCAACAACTGGGTCGCCTGCGGATCGCAGCCAGCCTCGCGGGCTAGCGTCGCTGCCGTCTTTGGCTCCTCAGCCAGGAGATCGAAGACACCGAAGCGCACGCCGGCCATCACCGCCCGGCTCAGCAGCATGGTGCCCATCACATCGAACAACGGCAAGGGGAAGCGCCGGCTGCGCAGAATCAGCCGGTCCCGGGTTCCTTCGGGTATCAGACCCATTCGCATAGAGCCCTCCTTCTGGCTGGCGTAAGCGCCCGATCGTTCGGTTCAACGCTGCGAGGAGTTCAAGGAGCTAGAGCGGTCGGGTCCGGCAGGTGGCGCCGCCGTCCTTCATGCAGTAATCATAGCAATTCTTGTGGGCGACGTAGACGCGGCGGAAGGATTCTTCCAGCGTTGCGCCCAGCTCGAAACGGGCGTCATCGTAGATGACCGGGCAGGGGTAGTAGCGCAGTTGGCCCTCAATCTTCTGCAGGCAGCGGCTGTAGTGGCACA
>DATEUS010000238.1:0-5283 GCA_035282985.1 Candidatus Acidiferrales bacterium | reverse complement strand
CCCGTCCCTCGCCGACCCTTCGCTGGCTCCCGCCGGCAAGCACGTCATGTCGGTCTACATGCAGTTCGCGCCCTACGAGCTGCGGGAAGGCGATTGGAGCAGCCGTCGTGACGAGCTCGGCGATGTGGTTGTGAAGACCCTCGCAGCCTACGCCCCCAAACTCCCCGACCTGATTCTCCACCGCCAGATCATCACCCCGCGCGACCTCGACCAGACCTATGGCCTCACCGAGGGCCACATCTTCCACGGCGAACCCGCCCTCGACCAGCTCTTCACCATGCGGCCGCTGCTGGAGTGGGCTCAGTACCGTGCCCCGCTCCCCGGCCTTTACCTCTGCGGCTCCGGCACCCACCCCGGCGTTGGCCTCACCGGTCACTCGGGGGCCAACGCGGCCCGCGAGATCCTCAAAGACCTCCGCCGCTAGCCGCCGGTTGGGCGGGTCCCAATGTGCAAGAAGCTAGCACCACCTGGGTGCCCGACGCACAAGAGTCCACCCCATCCCGCAGCAGCGGGACGCTGGGCCCCTGTGGCAGGAGCCACAGGGTTGGACAAACTATGATAGTAGTGGCCGGCGCGGTTCTCCCTTGACGTTTGCCGCTTTGGTGTAGAATACGCCCGTTGCGCGGGGAATCCTGCCTGAGAAGTCACGCGGAGGGGAGTCGGCCATGCCTGCGACCATTCGCACCATTGGCATTTCCACCGGGGGAGGGGACTGTCCCGGGTTGAACGCTGTGATCCGCGGGGTCGTGAAGGCGGCACTGCTTGACCACGGCTGGCGCGTCATTGGCATCGAAGACGGCTTTGACGGCCTCATCTGGCCGGAAAAGGCCCGGGAGCTCGACCACGCCAGTGTCCGCGGCATCCTCGACCGCGGTGGCACCATCCTGGGCACCACCAACCGCGGCGACCCGTTCAAGTACGTTTTCGAAGCGAACGGTCAGAAAATCGTCAAAGATTTCTCCGGCCAGTGCCTGGAAAACGCCAAGAAGCTGGGCCTCGATGCCTTGGTAGTCATCGGCGGCGACGGCACCATGAAGATCGGACAACAATTCTTCGAGCGGGGGCTCCTGGTGGTCGGAGTCCCGAAGACCATTGACAACGACCTGTCCGCCACCGAAGTCACCTTCGGTTTCGAGACCGCCGTGCAGACCGCCACCGAAGCCATCGACCGCATCCAGACCACCGCCGAAAGCCACGATCGCGTGATGATCGTCGAGGTGATGGGACGGGACGCGGGCTGGATCGCCCTCTGGGCCGGCTTGGCCGGCAACGCCGACATCGTCCTGATTCCCGAGATCCCCTTCACCATCGAGAACATCTGCGACAAGATTTGGGAGCGCGAGCACCTAGGACGAAAGTTCACCGTCATTGTGGTCGCCGAAGGCGTGAAGCTGCCGGCCACGGATGCCGACGGGAAGCCCATGCCGCCCGCCAAGCCGGGCCAGGTCGGCAATACCATCGCCTACTCTATTGCCCGCCACACCGCCAAAGATGTGCGCGTCACTGTCCTCGGGCACATCCAGCGCGGCGGCACCCCCACCGCCTTCGACCGCTTGCTCGGCCTGCGCTTCGGCGTGGCCGCCACCGACTTGATCGCCCAGGGAAAGTTCGGCCACATGGTCTGTCTCCGCGATGGCAAGGTTACTCACTGCCCGATTACAGAGGCCATCGGCGTCTACAGGCTGGTGGACGCCGGCAGCGATATCGTTCGCACTGCCCGCGCCGTGGGTGTTTCGTTCGGAGACTAGGTGCCATTGCGAGATCGCATAGTTTGGCGCACTCGGAAGGGCACGGCTTCAGCCGTGCCGACAAAGCCGCCAAACACAAGGGCTTTAGCCCCTGAGGCCTCGTTGGCACGAAGTTATGCAACCGCTTCTAGTCAGCTCTCTCGCGGTGATCCTGTAGCCTGACAGGGCTCCTCTCTTCTCTCGAGGTGAGTGATGGAGGTCCTCTATCTCTCCGAAGCTGAGGTCGAGCGCCTGCTGACCATGGAGATGGCTTTGGAGGCGGTGGAAGCGGCCTTCCGCCATCTGGCTGAGCGCCAAGCGCAAAACCATCCGCGCCAGCGACTGCAGACTGCCGGCGGCGCTTTGCTGCACTACATGGCGGCGGCAGACGACCACCTTGGCTACCTGGGGATGAAGCTCTACACCAGCTCGCCAGCCGGGGTGCGTTTCCTGGTGCCGCTCTACCGCGGCGATACCGGCGCCCTGGTGGCGCTGCTGGAAGCCGACTACCTGGGCCGGGTGCGCACTGGCGCTGCCTCGGGCGTGGCCACAAAATACATGGCCCGTGCCGACGCCAGCCGGGTGGGAATCATCGGCACCGGGCACCAGGCTCCCACGCAGTTGCTGGCGATCGCCCAGGTGCGGCGCCTGACCGCGGTGCACGTCTACAGTCGCACGCCCGAGCGCCGGACCGCCTTCGCGGACCGGATGAGCGCAGCTCTCTCCTTGCCTGTGGAGGCGGTCGACACCGCTGAGAAGGCTGTGCGCGACGCCGACATCGTTGTGACCATCACCTCCGCCCGGGAACCGGTGGCGCAAGGGGCGTGGCTGGCCCCCGGAACCCACATCAACGCCGCGGGAGTCAACTCGGCCCGCCGGCGGGAACTCGACGCCACTGCGGTCGCCCGCGCTGATCGCATCGTGGTGGATTCCCTCGAGCAGTCCCAGCAGGAGGCGGGCGACTTGATCGCTGCTTTCGGCGACCAGGCCGACCGCTGGCCCCGCCGTCGGCGGGGCTGGCAGCAGGTGCGCACGCTGGCCGAGGTGGTGGCGGGACTCGTCCCCGGTCGAGAAACGCGGGAGGAAATCACCCTGTTCAAATCAAACGGCGTAGCGCTGGAGGATGTGGCCACCGCCGTCCGCGTCTACGAGCGGGCGCAGGCGGAAGGGGTCGGGCGACGCTTGCAGATGTGGGAGTAGAACGACCTACTGGGACAGTGTGCGCAAGCGCTGGCGAGCCTCGAGACGGGTCTCCTCGTAGGGCAGGTCGGCCACGCGCTGGTATTCTGCCCGCGCCTGGTCGGGCCGGTTCTGGGCCAGGAAAATCTCTCCGCGCCGCAAGCCGGAGTGGGCCTTCAGCAGCCCGTCACTGTCGTTGCGGTCGGTAATCATGGCAAAAGCATTGAGCGCCTGGCTCCACTCGCCCCGCTGCTGGTAGAGAACCCCGATCTGGTACCAGAGTCGTTCGCGCGGCAGCTTGTCATAGCCGGGCCGGCCGGCTTCCATATCTCTCGCCACTTTCACGTACTGCTCCAGCGCTTCCTTCTGCTTGCCCTCGCGGGTGTAGCTGCGGGCGATTTCCAGAGGCAGGAGGGGATTGCGCGGATAGTAGTCTTGGAGGGAAGAGAACAAAGTGCGCGCATAGTCGTGGCGCTTTTCCCGCGTGTAGACCACTGCCAGCAGAAAAGCGGAGGCGCTGGTGAGCAACTTGCCTTTGGTTATCGTCTCCTGCATCAGCCGGATGCCGCGGTACTTGCTCCCACTGTAGCCGAACAGGAACGCCAGCCATTTCACACTGCCAGGGATGCTGCCCACCACATAGTCGTACACGCCCGGCACCAGCTTGGCATCGTGATAGTTGGGGTCGATCGCCAGGACTTTCCGGTGGAATTCGTTCGCCTTGCTCCCGGCGCGCAGGGCGTCGAACCAGCTCTTCTCGATGGTGAATTTGTAGTTTCCCTCGGTGGAGTAGGAGATGCCCAGGTTGTAGAGCGCATCGACATCGCGGGGATTCTTCCGCAAGCGCGCCTCGCAGATGCTGCGGACCCGGGCCAGGGCCTCCTTGACCTTGGCCATCTGGGCGGAATCGGGCTCCGGCTTCTTCTCCTTGAGGAAAGAGTTGCTGGCGTCGTAGAGGTTCCCCTCGAGCTGTCCCAGCCGGTACAGCTCCTGGAACAGGTAGGTATTGGCCAGCGAGTTGTAGAAAAACGGATTATCGGGGTCGCCGGCCAGGGCATCCCGGAAGTCCTGTAGGGCCAGGTCATATTCGACGTTGTAGAAGTGATCCTGGCCGGCGTAGTAGTACACCCACGGGTCCACCGTCTCGGCGGCCGCCCCGGCTGGGCCCAACACCAGCGTCACTCCCAGCAGCAGCGACAGCCACGCAGATAGATGTCTCGACTTTGCTCCGGCCCTTGAGTTCACTTGCCCGTCTCCCTGACCGTCAACGCTATTTTACTCGATTTTCTCCGCTGCGTGTTGAGGGCGACCTTGCGCCCTTCTCTTTACAGATGCTGCTCCGAGACAAAAGGCTGGAAGAAAAACAGGGCCTTACAGGGTGCTGAAAACGCCGCTTCTCGCCTCGGGCTGGAAGGGCACGGCTTCACTTGTCCTGAGCGGAGTCGAAGGAGCCGTGCCGAGAAAGGCGCCAAATACGGCGGGCTTTAGCCCCTGAGGCAGCCTGAGCGCATTGTGCCGTGCCGTTCTGTGCAGTTTTGCGATGGGCTCTAGTCCTAGCCGCGGTTGTCGCCGTGTTGGTTGTGGCCTCAGGAGCGAACCCGTATACTGCAAGATCTCGACGACCATTTGGCTCCAAGGGGGGAGTTCACGATGTCCTACGTGGGTCTGGTTTCGGAAGCGCAGGCAAGTCCAGCCACCCAGCAGCTCTATCAGCAAATCCGCGAGAAGATGGGTTTTCTGCCCAACTACTTCCAAGCCCTGGGGCGCCTCCCCGGCGTGATTGCCGGCCAACTGGCGCTGGCCGACGGCCTTGACAAAACCCAGGCGCTGCCGCGCGTGGTAAAGGAAAGGGTCGGTATGGTGGTGAGCGGCATCAACGCTGCCTCGTACTGTGTCGCCATTCATATGGAGTTGCTGCGGCAAATGGGGGTGGAGAAAGCCTTGAGTCGCAAGCTGGCCACCAACTACGTCGACGCCCCGGTCGCCGAGGAGGAACAGGCCTTATACCGCTTTGCCGACAAGCTCACCCGCCACCCCGACGACATGAATCAAGCGGATGTCGAAGCCCTGCGGCAGGCGGGCTGGAACGACCAGGCCGTAGTGGAGACGGTCGTCACTGTGGCCTACTTCAACTGTATCACTCGAGTGTCGACCGGGCTCGGGTTGGTGGCCGATTTCTAGCCCCCGCTGAAAAACCTTCGCGGTCTGTCATTCCGAGGCCCTAGGCCGAGGAATCTGCTTTTCCTGTGCTTCTTAGAAGACACAAGCAGAGCCCTCGCCTGCCTGCCGCAGCCAGGCTTCGCTCGCAATCAGGAAAAAGAGCTTTTCAGCACCCTGCTAGCTGGGGGGGGGGGGCAGTGGACTAGGTTTTCTTGAG
>DATEUS010000237.1:0-6707 GCA_035282985.1 Candidatus Acidiferrales bacterium | reverse complement strand
ACAGAGCTTCTTTTTGTCTTTCATAGTCAACGTCCTTAGCTGGTGCTTTTCTAACAAATCCATGCACTGGTAAGACCAAAACCTGGTCGGTATCACCCCAGCGCGCAGAGGTTTGCTTTATTGCATTCTGTGCAAACTCAGAATGGCTGCGAATTCCATTATCCAGCAGGATTCGCATAGGCGGCTCCGTGATTCCCATGTTGCTACCTCTTTGCATCCCGCTGGCCGTAGGGCAGGCCGGCGCGGTTCTCGATGTCCCAGCCGAGAGCACGAAAGAGCGGGTCGCTGAAGTCTAGCCGGGCCTGTGCCTCAGGGTAGCCCTGTGCGCAGTATTCCTCCTCGTTGGCCGCGAACTTGGTGACTTGCCGCTCCAACTCAGCGCGGAAGCTCTCTCTTGGGGTCTGTTTCTCAGCGGGCATTCGCGCGGATTATAGTCCAATCGAATTAGACTTGATGCTCGCTAACTGGTTTCTTTTCAACAAAACTACCTCGACAACAGAGGGGTGGGGGGGGTATTGAGTCTCATAATGATTCGAAAGCACTTAGCGAGTATGCCAATCATTCGCATACTGATTCCAAAGGACTTGTCGAGCATCTCAGCTACCAAACCCATTCCTCCAACACAACCTCTGTCGGCGGCCTTTTCACAACCCTGCAAGCCGCCAGCCACTTCCATTATCCACCCCCTGTCTACGGTTTTTGCGGTTTTCGAGGTTTTTGCCTGTCCTGAGCGAGCGCAGCGAGTCGAACGGGCGGTTTTGGCTGGCGGCCCGCTGCGCCCTAGGCACGGCTCTCGGCGCCGCTGGCCCCGCTTTCGCCGCCTGAACCCAGGCGCTCAATCTTGACCCGGGCCACGCGCCGGCCGTCCATCTCCAACACAGTGAAGCGCAGGCCGTCGTGCAGGAATGATTCGCCTCCCTGCGGGATAAAGCCGAGGCGACTGAGGATAAAGCCCGCCAGAGTTTCAAAGCCGGGGCCGGCGGGCAGCTCGATGCGGTGTTGGTGCTCGAGGTCGAGCAGATTGGTGCGAGCGTCCAGCACCATTCCGCCTTCGGTGAGCATCTGCTGCGCCGGCGGAAGCTCGTCTTCGTCGCGCACCTCGCCGACAATCGTTTCCAGGATGTCGGCCAGGGTCACCATCCCCTGCACGCTGCCGAACTCGTCTACCACCAGGGCCAGGTGGCGGCGCGAGCGGCGGAACTCTTCCAGCAACTCCGCCAGCGACTTGGTCTCCGGCACGAAGAGGGCCTCGCGCACAAACTGTCGCAGGTCGAAGGGCGGCACCGGCTCGCCCCGCTGCAGCCGCTCCAATCGCTCACTGAGGTGCTGAAAGATATCCTTGCGGTGCAAGACCCCCAGCACCTGCTCGGGGCTGCCCTCATAGACGGGATAGCGGCTGCGGCGATGCCGATGAATCACCTCCATCACCTCTTTCAGTGGCGCCGTCGCCGAAATCCCCACTAGGTCGTGGCGCGGCACCATCACCTGCCGCACCTCCACCAGGCCCAGCTCCAGCGCCCCTTCCAGCATGCGTGCCTGGTGCGCCTCCAGCACCCCGTG
This sequence comes from Candidatus Acidiferrales bacterium, assembly GCA_035282985.1. Taxonomy (GTDB): domain Bacteria; phylum Acidobacteriota; class Terriglobia; order Acidiferrales; family 2-02-FULL-67-57; genus DATEUS01. The sequence continues at coordinate 5,147 of DATEUS010000237.1, read as the reverse complement.
CTGCCGCACCTGATTCAGCAACACCCCCAGTTCTTCCGTCGAGCGCACCAGCGCATGCCCGATGACGGCGCGAAACCCCAGCGCGCGCAGGATGGCGTTGCTGGCCGAATCGAACAACTTGATCAACGCCCCGAAGGTCAGCATGAACACGGCCATCGGCCGGGCGATCACCAGCGCCACCCGCTCGGCTCGCTGTAGCGCCATGCTCTTGGGGACCAACTCACCCAGCACGACGTGCAGGGTGGTGATGGCCAGGAAAGCCACTGTCACCGCCACCGCGTGCGCTATCGCCGAGGCTCCGGGAACTCCCAGGCTGTGGAACAGCGGCTCGAGCTGCGCCGCCAGAGTCAACTCTCCCAGCCAGCCCAGGGCCAGGCTGGCCATGGTGATGCCCAACTGCACCCCCGAGAGAATCCGGTCCAAATCCTTTAGCAGCGACTCGACCGTGCGCGCCCGGGCAATGCCGGCTTGCTTCAACTGCTCGATGCGGCTCGGCCGCACCGCCACCAGCGAGAACTCGCAGGCGACGAAGAAAGCGTTGGCCGCCACCAGCAGCAGAACGACGAAGATACCGATCAGAATCATTTTAGGGGTCGCTGTATCCGCTTATTGTACCACCGCGCGCGTCGACCCAGCCGCATGGCTCCTAAGAGGATGCTGAAAAATGCTGGGGGCAGTGTCATTCCGAGCCCTTGCCTGCCTTTGGCGGCGAGGAATCTGCTTTCTCTTCAACCCGTTGTCCCACACAAGCAGATTCCTGCCTCGACTTTCGCTCGGCATGGTCCCTCGACTTCCGCTCGGGATGGTGAGCGAGAGCCGAACCATGAGCGAAAGTCGAACCATCGCTACGCTCGGAATGACAAGGAGCGATTTTTTCAGCATCCTCCTAAAGCAGCCAGACAGGCATGTCCCAAGAAGCAGGGGGCGAAGGAGAGTCTTCCAGCTCCCGCACTGGTGACCTTCCCGCTTCGGGCGCGTCTAATAGAGTGGGTGAAATCCGGAGCCGGTGGGCCAGCAAGCGCCACACCTGCTCGTCGGCGTCAGCCAGGACGCTGGACTGGACGCTCATAGCGGAGACCTAGCAACACGATTCTAGCCCGGAAACTTTTCGGGTGCCAGGATCGTATAGGCAGTTGAGAGGATTGTGAGGAAGAAAGAGAGGGCCCCATGGTGCTGCGCTTGACAAACGAGCTGGTGGTCAAGGACCTGCGGAATCATCCGGCGGCGACGGTCGAACGCTTGCGGACGCTGCTGGCCGCCGGTGGGACCGCCCAGGCCGATCCCAAGCGGGAAAACTTCTACGAGCTGGAAGACGAGAATCAGGTTTATTACCTCTACGTCTACCCGCGCGGCACCAAGGTTCTGCTCCTGGCCACCTGGCAGAAGGAAGCTGCCACAACGCTGACTTACGACCGCGCCGCCGACTGAACTTTTCCGGAAGCACCGAGCGGCGCCGCCCGCCAGTTGTTCCCCTCTGGCTGTTGCGCTAGGATGAGCGCGTCGGTGAAACGATGGCGCGGCGTCGCAACAGCCTCCTTGCCCTGCTGATTTTTTCCCTGGTAGTTCTGCTCCTGCCGGTGGCCTGGTTTGTCTGGCGGGCGTGGCGGGCGGTGCCTTCCTATGACGGCGACTTCCATGTCGCCGGGCTGAGCCAGCCCGTGCGCGTCGTGCGCGACGAGCGCGCCGTCCCCCATATCTACGCCCACAACCTCGATGACCTCTTTTTCGCCCAGGGCTACGTTCACGCCCAGGAGCGCCTCTGGCAGATGGACCTGCTGCGGCGCACGGCCCGAGGTCAACTGGCGGAGGTTTTCGGCCCCGCCGCTCTGCCGGTGGACAAGGAGAACCGCCTGCTGGGGCTGGGCTCGGTGGCCGATCGCGCCGCCGAGGCCCTCGACCCCGAGACCCGGCAGCAACTGGAAGCCTACGCCCGCGGGGTCAACGCCTTCGTCGAGTCACAGTCCGGCCCGCTTCTCATCTCCGGGCTGCCCATCGAGTTCGTCCTGTTGCGCTACCGCCCGGAGCCCTGGCAGCCGGCCGACTCGCTGGCCGTCGGCCTTAATATGTTCAAGTTGCTCACCACCGTCTGGCCGCGCGAGCTGATGCGGGCCCAAGTAAGCGAGCGCGTCGGCCCGGAACGCGCCGCCGACCTCTATGTCTCCCGTTCCGGCTTCGACCACCCCATCGCCGAGCCGGTGACAGGACCCCGGCCGCGCCGGCGCGAGCGGGTGTTTGTGGCTTACCACTGCCGGCACAGTCTAGCGACGCCGTTGTTTGCGAAGATGCAAACCCCGGCGGCCAGCAACAACTGGGTGGTGGCCGGGACGCGCAGCGCTGCGGGAGCGCCGCTGCTGGCCGACGACATGCACCTGCCTCATGGCGTTCCCTCCATCTGGTTTATCAATCACCTCAAAGCGCCGGAAGCCGAGGTCGACGTCATCGGCTTCAGCCTGCCCGGCCTGCCCTGGGTGATTGTCGGCCACAACGGCCGCGTGGCCTGGGGCTTCACCAACCTGATGGCCGACACCCAAGACCTGTTCATCGAGCGCTTTGACCCCGAGGACCCTTCCCGCTACATGACCCCGACCGGCTGGCAGACCGTGCAACGGCGGATGGAGCACATTAGCGTTCGGGGCACGAAGGACGTCGACCTGGAGGTGCTGGAGACCCGCCACGGCCCTATCGTGCACGACGACGGCGACTTCAAGCTGGCCTTGCAGTGGACCGCCCGCGACACCCACCAGTTCGCCTTTCCTTTCCTGGTGCTCAACCAGGCGCAGGACTGGGAGGAATTCAACCAGGCGCTGGCCGGCTACGGCGGCCCGCCGCAGAACGTGGTCTACGCCGACGCCGAGGGCAACATTGGCTACCACGCCGCCGGACGCGTGCCCCTGCGCCGCAACGGCCACGGCCTGATGCCGGTGGAGGGCGAGAGCACGCGCTTCGACTGGATTGACTACGTTGCCTTCGAGCACCTGCCCCAAGCCTTTAATCCTCCCACGGCGGTGCTGGCCACGGCCAACAACCGCACCGTCCCGGAAAACTATCCCTACTACATCACCGATGACTGGATCGCTCCGGCGCGCGTCGCCCGCATCTATCAGCTCCTGGAAGAAGACAAGCTCTTCACCCCCGACGATTTCCTGCGCATTCAGGGCGACGTGGTCTCTCTGCCCGACCGTTTCCTAGCCGAGCAACTGCTCGCCGCCGGCGCCACCGTGAGCGCGCATCCGCCCGAGCGGGCGCAGGCGCTGGCCGTCCTTAAGGGCTGGGACGGCTCGATGGACGCTGGGCAGGCGGCTGCGGTGCTGACCACCGCGGTCGCCGAGCGGCTGCTGGAGGAACTTCTTCGACCTTACCTCGACGACGAGTGGAACTCCTACCAGTGGTTTATGGCTCGGGTGTTCCTAGAAAACGTTCTGCGGGAGCGGCCCGCGCGCTGGCTGCCGGAAAAATATCACAGCTACGACGAACTGCTGCTGGCCGTCCTTGACCACGCCCTGCAGAAGCTCCACCCGCAGGAAGGCACCTTCAACGTGCAACAACTGCGCTGGGGCGAGCGCATGCGGGTGCGCTTCGCCCATCCGTTCGGCGACCGCCTGCCGGTGCTGCGCCGCTGGTTTTCCGTCGGCGGCCAGCCCCAGTCGGGCGGGCGCTACTCGGTGAAGCAAACCGGGACCACCTTCGGGCCCTCGGAGCGAATGGTAGTGGACTTCGCCGACCTCGACCAAACCCTGATGAACATCACTCTGGGCCAGTCCGGCCACGTCGCCAGCCCGCACTACCAGGACCAGTATCGCGCCTGGCTGGAGGTGCGCAGCTTCCCCGCCCCGTTTACCGACGCCGGGGTCGAGCGCGCCGCCCGCCACACCCAGCACCTGCTGCCTCGATAAACAAACAACTCCGGGTACCCGTGGGGAATCCGCGCTACTCCTCTTTGCAACAATTGCTCAACCGCACGTCAGGGGTAGGGCAGGGCCTGCCTGCCGCAGGCAGGGCTTGTCCCCTGCCGCGGCAAGGCGCCCTTCGACTTCGCTCAGGACAAGCAAGGCCTTGCCCTACCCAGGAGAAGCGCCAAACCTTCAGCGTGTCCGCAGAGGCTTTTGCGGTTTGCCGCATCGCGTTGGTTGGGTTAGAATCGCTGTCTGAGCCGCGGGAGGACGCGCGCACATGCCCAGCTTTGAGAATTCCCTGCACCGCCTGGAGCAGATCGTCAAGAAGCTCGAAGCCGGCGACTTGGCCCTCGACGACGCCCTCAAGCTCTTCGAAGAAGGCATCCAGCTCTCCCAGCAGTGCCAGAAGCAGCTCGAAGAGGCGGAAAACAAGGTGGAGATGTTGCTCAAGAAGGCCGACGGCAAGCTGGTGGCGCGCAAGTTCTCCCTCGAAGGGGACGAGGCCGCCGCCGAGAGCACCGACATCGAGGGTTCCTCCTGACCTTCCCCTTGCAGGACGGCCATCGCGAATGAATCTCGAGACCCGCCTGGAGAAACACCGCGCCCGCCTGGAAAAGCGCCTGGAGCGCCTGCTGCCGCGCGAAGACACTCCGCCGGAAACCCTCCACCGCTCCATGCACTACGCCGTGCTGGGCGGCGGCAAGCGCATCCGACCCATCCTCTGCCTGGAAACAGCGGCGGCGCTGAGCGACCGCACCGCCGGCGTGGAAGACCTGGCCTGCGCCATCGAGTTCATCCACACCTACTCGCTTATCCACGACGACCTGCCGGCGCTCGATAACGACGACCTGCGCCGCGGCCGGCCCACCTGTCATAAGAGATTCGGCGAAGCCATCGCCATTCTCGCCGGCGACGCCCTGCTCACCCTGGCCTTCGAAGTCGTGGGGCAGATGCAGCAGCCCGACCCCTACCGGCGTACGCAGATCATCCGCGAGCTGGCCGCTGCCGCCGGCACCCGCGGCGGGATGATCGCCGGCCAGGTAGCCGACCTGGAGGCGGAGGGCAAGAAAGTGTCAGCCGGGCAGCTCGAAGCCATCCACCGCGCCAAGACCGGGGCGCTCATCCGCGCCGCCGTGCGCACTGGCGCGCTCTACACCGGCACACGCGGCCAGCCCTTCGAGGACCTCAGTCGCTACGGGGAAAAACTCGGGCTTGCCTTCCAGATTGTGGACGACGTTCTCGACGTCAGCAGCT
>DATEUS010000236.1:0-8047 GCA_035282985.1 Candidatus Acidiferrales bacterium | reverse complement strand
GGAAGAAGTGGATGCACGCACCGACATCTTTTCCCTCGGCGTCGTCCTCTACGAGATGGCCACCGGCCGGCAGGCCTTCAGCGGCAACTCCACGGCGGTCATCTTTGACGCCATTCTGAACCGCCTCCCCGCGTCGGTGATTCGAGTCAACCCCGACCTGCCCGACGAGCTGGAGCGCATCATCAACAAGGCCCTGGAAAAAGACCGGGAGCTGCGCTACCAGAGCGCCTCTGATCTGCGCGCCGACTTGAAGCGCCTGAAGCGGGACACGGAATCCAGCCGCTCGGCCGTGGTCAGCGCCGCCGGCACGCCCAGCGCACAAACGGGCGAGAGGCCGGCGCCGTCGTCAGCGTCAGCGGTGCCGGTGGCTGCCGCCGATTCCGGTTCCGACACCCAGATCGCGGTCGGGCTGCTCAAGCGGCACAAGCTGGGCGTCGGGATCGGCCTTGGCATGGTGGTGGTGATGGTGGCGCTGGCGGCGTGGCAGTTCTTGCCCTTTCGACCCGCGCAAGCGCTGAGCGAGACCGACTTCATCCTGCTGGCGGATTTCACCAACACCACCGGTGACCCGGTGTTCGACGGCACGCTGAAGCAAGCGTTGACACTGAAGCTGCAGGAGTCCCCTTTCCTCAGGGTCGTCTCCGAGCAGCGCATCCGCGACACTCTCGGCTTTATGGGTCGCCCGGCGGACGAGCGGCTTACCGCCGCCCTGGGGCGGGAGGTCTGCCAGCGGCAGGGCGTGAAGGCGATGATGACCGGCGAGATCACTGGCCTCGGCAGCCAGTACGTTGTCACTCTCAAGGCTGTCAACTGCGGTACCGGCGAGCTGCTGGCCGGCGAGCAGGTCGAAGCGGCCAGCAAGGAGCAAGTTCTCGGCGCTCTGGGCCAGGGCGTCTCCCGCATCCGCAGCCAGTTGGGCGAGTCGCTGGCTTCGATTCAGAAATACGACGCCCCGGTCGAAGACGCCACCACCGCCTCGCTCGACGCCCTCAAAGCCTTCTCGCAGGGCGAGGAGATGCGCGCCAAGGGCCGCCACCCCGACGCCATCCCCTTCTATCAGCGAGCCATCGAGCTCGACCCCAACTTCGCCGTCGCCCACGCCCGCCTGGGCACCGTCTACGGCAACCTCGGCCAGAGCGAGCTGGCCCGCGCCCACCGCGTCAAGGCCTTCGAGTTGCGTGACCGGGTCAGCGAGCTCGAGCGCCTTTACATCACCGCCCACTACTTCAACAGCGTCACCGGCGAAATCGAGAAGGCCCGCCAGACTTACGAGCTCTGGAAGCAGACCTACCCCCGCGACTTCACCCCGCCCAACAATCTGGCCGTCATCTACGACCAGCTCGGCCAGTACGACAAAGCAGTGGAAGCGGCCCGCGAGGCGCTGGCGCTTGAGCCCAACCACGCCCTCCCCTATGTGAACCTGGGCTTCTCCTACCTCAACCTGGGCAAGTTCGACGAGGCCAAGGCGATTTTCCAGAAGTCCGTCCAGCAGCAACTGGATGATGCCTTCACCCATTTCGGCCTTTACCTCATCGGTTTTGTCGAAGGCGACACGGCCGCCATGCAGCGGGAGTTGGACTGGGCGCGCGGAAAGCCCGAGGAGGGCGTTTTCCTGGCGGGGCAGGCGGGGGCCGCCGCCACACAGGGGAAACTCCGCCAGGCGACCGAGTTCGCCCACCAAGCGGCTAAGCTTGACCTGCGCAACAACCTGAAAGAAAGCGCTGCCACCGACCTGGCGGTGCAGGCGCTGGCAGAGGCCAAGCACGGCAATGCGGGCCGGGCGCGCGAACTGGCCAACCAGGCGCTGGACATCAGCGAGGGCGACGCTCCGCTCTATTTCTCTGCCCTGGCCTTCGCCTACGCCGACGCCCACCCGCAGGCACAGGCCGCGCTCGACAAGCTGGCCCAGCGCTTCCCCACCGACACGATCATGAATGCGCGAGAGCTCCCGACCGTGCGCGCCGCCATCGAGCTGAACCGGGGTAACGCTACCCGCGCCATCGAGTTCCTGGAGTCGGCTCGTCCCTACGAAGGCGGCACCGGCATGTCAGGGCCAGAGACGGATTCCACCTACGCCCGCGGCCTGGCCTACCTGCGCTTGGGCAAAGGGGCCGACGCCGCAACAGAGTTCAAAAAACTGATAGACAGAAAGGGCCTCACCGTCATCGGAGAAAGCCGGCCCCTGGCCCGCTTGGGTCTGGCCCGCGCCCGCGCGCAGGCCGGTGACGCTGCCGCCGCCCGCATCGCCTACCAGGATCTTTTCGCTCTGTGGAAAGACGCCGACTCCGACATTCCCGTCCTGCAGCAGGCCAGGGCCGAGTACGCCAAGCTGCAATAGCTGCCGCCCGGCGCCTGCTCCGCCTCGCCTTTCACTCGTAAGAAAAAGACCTAACGCCAGCTCTGAGAACTGAGTCTAGCGGCGGCGGGGTTGGACAAAAGCGAGGATGGCGCGGCGCTGGGCGGGATTGGCGGCCACGAGTTCACCGACCAGGGCGCGCAGTTCGTCGGCGGCCAGGGCGTGGATGGTGCCGCGCGAGGGCACGGTGAAGGCGCGGAGGTGGCGGAAGAGCGGGCCGCGCACGTCCACGGGGTTGATCAGGCGCAGGGCGCCCCGAAGCTTCGGGGGGGCGAAGTCAACCGAGTCGAAGATACCCGAGCCCGGCAGGCTCTCATAGCCCGCGGAGGCAGCGCGGGCCAGGCCGTAGATTTTGCGCTCGTCCGACTGATAGCAGATGAAAAGGTCGCCGCGGCACACCCGGCGCAGCCGCTGCCAGCTCAGCGGGCTGCGAATCCAGTCGCGCCCGCCCATGTCGACGGGCCGGCGGCTCCGCTTTGCGGAGAAGTACTGGTCGAAGTGCCACCCGGTGAAGCGCCCGGGGCGCTTGGAGTTGACCTTGTACACCCAGGCACGCATCGCTGATGGTTTGCTGCTCACTGCTTCTTGCTTTCCTCGGCGAGGTAACTGTAGCCTCCGCCGCCGTGCCAGGACAAGCCCCCCAGCTGGTTTGTGCCCGGGCCGGCGGGTGTGTTTCACGTGAAACAAGGGGGAAATTGGACGCAAGCTGTTGAGGGCGTTGGCCGTGCGGTTTTTGCGGATTTGGTCGGCGCGCCGACAGCGGTGCCGTGCGTTTCCTTGACTTGCCCTCAGCCGCAAGGGACAATTGCCTGCCGCGCCCGCCGGCCTGCCTGCGCCTGCCTGCCGCAGGCAGGGTAGGCAGGCACGAGGGGCGCCGCGGGCGCATCGCCGATGAACACTCCGGTCGGAATCGTCAACGACATCGTCAAGGACAAGATCCTGGCCGTGCAGGAGTTCACCCTGCTGGGCTGGCGGGCGTTTCGCAACCTTTTCGGACACCCGCGCTATCTGGCGGACACGTTTGAGCAGATGGACATCATCGGCGTGGGCTCGCTGCCCATCGTGGTGCTGGCCTCGTTCTTCATCGGCGCCGTCCTCGTTTTGCAGACCGCCGACCAGTTCGTCCGCTTCGGCTCCCCCGGCCTGACCGGCGACGTGGTCTCGCTGGCGCTGGTGCGGGAAATCGGCCCGGTGATTATTGCGCTCTTGGTGGCGGGACGGGTTTCGAGCGGCATCGCCTCCGAGCTGGGCTCCATGCAAGTGAGCGAGCAGATCGACGCTATGCGCGCTCTCGGCACCGACCCGCTGAAGAAGCTGGTGACGCCGCGGCTGGTGGCCACGGTGGCCATGCTGCCGCTGCTGACCATCATCGGCGACTTCGTCGGCCTGCTGGGCGGCTTGGTGGTTTCCAACTTCGTCATCCGCCTCAACCCCACCCAGTACTGGACCCGCGCCTACCAGGCAATTGAATTGGGCGACGCCGTTCAAGGCCTGGCCAAGCCGTTCGTGTTTGCCTTCATTGTCTCGCTGGTGGGCTGCTACTACGGGCTCACCACCCGCGGCGGCACTCAGGGGGTGGGGCGCTCCACCACCCAGGCGGTGGTGGTGGCCTCGGTGCTGATTCTGGTCTCCAACCTCTTCATCACCAAGACCATCCTCTGGGTCAACGAGCTGATGGGCTGGTAATGGCGAGCGAGGTCATTCGCTTCGACCGCGTCAGGCTTGCCTTCGGCGACAACGAAGTGCTCCGCGACGTCTCCTTCGTCCTGCACCACGGCGAAACGCTGGTCCTGATCGGCACCACCGCCACCGGCAAAACCCTGCTGCTCAAGCTTGCCCTGGGGCTGATCAAGCCCGACCGCGGCCGCGTCACCGTGCTCGGCACCGACATCACCGAGCTCGAGGAAACCGCGCTCTTTCCCCTCCGCGCCCGCCTGGGCATCGTCTTCCAGGAGATGGCCCTGTTCGACTCCCTCACCGTTTACGAGAACGTCGCCTACCGCTTGATTGAGGAAACCCACTACGGCCAAGAGGATTTCTCCGAAGAAGAGATCGAGCAGCGGGTGCGCGAAGTGTTGCGCTTTGTCGGCCTGGAAGACGCTATCTGGAAGATGCCGGCCGAGCTGAGCGGCGGGATGAAGCGCCGCGTCGGCCTGGCGCGGGCGCTCATCACCGAGCCGCCCGTGCTGCTCTACGACTCGCCCACCGCCGGCCTCGACCCGGTCACCGCCCAGACCATACTGACGCTCATTATCAAGCTGCGCGATACCCGCCAGGCCAGTTCGCTGCTCGTCACCCACCGCCTCCAGGATGCGTTCATCCTGGCCGCAAACGTCTACGACGAATCAACCGGCGGCCTGAAACCCGTCGAAGCCGACGGGTTTCACCCCGAGCGAAGTCGAGGGGCCGCCCAGAAAACCAAGACGCGCTTTCTGCTGCTGCGCGATGGCGGCATCTACTTCGACGGCGACCCGCAGGAAATCCTCACCGCCGCCGACCCGTATGTGCGGCGGTTTCTCGCCTAAGCGGGGAGCCATCTCGTCTGCGAGTTCGGCAATTCTCTCTATTCGGCCCGCCCTCCGTAGCCTCGGCGAAGGAGGGCCTAGGTCCGCCGCTTCCTCGCCTGATATAATGGCAGCACTTCTTTTCCTCAGCGGCGGAGGTTCACGCATGTCGCGCCCGCGGGCCCCGTGGTGGCTGTACCTGCTCGCAGCCTCCTTCCTCGGCTTTTTCGTCCTGTTTGATTACTGCCTCTTGTGGGGCCCGGAGCGCCTCGGCGTCTATTTCGACTACGGCGAGAACGGCGCCCGGGTAGCTAGCGTCGAACCCGGCTTCGCCGCCGAGCGGGCTGGCTGGCAGGTCGGCGATGTGATCTCCGCCGTGGACGCTAAGCCCCTGCGCAGTGAGCTCGACTGGAACATCATCGGTGCCAACCTCCGCGTCGGCTTCCCCCATCGGGTGGAGTTAGAGCGCGCGGGCACGCGCCTTGAACTCCAGATGACCCTGGCGCGGCGCTCCTGGCGTCGCCTGCCGTCTGACCACCGCCAGTTGGTGCTTTGGTTAATCGTCACGCAGTTGCTGACGCTGAGTGTGGCGCTGCTCATCGCCTTCAGCCGGCCGCGCGACCGCGTGGCGCTGCTGGGTAGTTACCTGCTAGCTGCCCTGCCCGTTGCTATTGCTTATATTGAGCCGCCTTACGGGTTGGCCTCCACTTGGCGCCAGTTGCCCGCACCGCTACAGGCATTGCTCTGGATTCCTATGGCGGCAGCGGTCCCGTTTGACGCGCTACTCCTAACCTTTTTCTGCGTTTTTCCGCGGCCCTTGTTTCGCGCCCGCTGGCCCTGGCTGCTGGTGTGGCTGCCATTGGGCGTGCCCGCGGTGGCGCTGCTGGGTGTGGCCTGCCTTATGGTCTACCGACCTGAGCGAGCTACAGGTCTGCTGTCGCAGACCCTTTGGCGAGCGCTGTTTCTCCTCGGCGTGGCCTATGCACTAGCGGCCGTGCTGGCTCTCGTTGTCAACTATCGTCGATTGGAAGACCTGAACGAACGGCGACGCCTGCGCGTGCTGGTCGCGGGCTCCCTCGTCGGATGGCTGGCTCCCGCGACAGTCATCCTGATTGATGCCACTAGCCCGCGCTGGGGGACTATGTTGATTACTTCGCCGGTCCGCCTGGCTGCTCTTGTGCTGTCCTGGGCCTTTCCTCTCTCGTTCGCTTACGCCATCCTGCGCCACCGGGTGTTTGACATCGGTGTCATTATCCGCCAGGGGTTGCAGTATGCCCTGGCGCGCCGCCTGTTGGTGTTGCTGGTGACCGTGCTAGCCGCACTTCTATTCCTGGATTTGCTGCTCCACGGCGAGCAGCCGCTGGTAGAAATCCTGCTGGCACGCGGCTGGCTCTACGCGGTGCTGGGCGGGCTGGCGGTGATAGCGCACGCGCAACGACAACGCTGGTTGGCAGCGCTGGACCGGCGCTTCTTCCGCGAGCGTTACGACGCCCAGCGACTGCTGCGCGAGGTCGTCGAAGAGATCCGCCAGGCGGGAGACCTCCGGGCGGTGGCCCCGCGCGTCGTGGCCCGGGTTGAGGCTGCCCTGCATCCGGAGTTTGCCGCCCTGCTGGTGCGTGAGCCCCACGAGAACAGTTATCGCACCCTGGCCGCCGCCCCTGCCGGACAGGCGCCGCCCGCATTGCCCGCCGACAGCAAGCTGGTCGCTCTGGTTCGCCTCTTGGGCAAGCCGCTGGAGGTGCCGCAGACCGAAACCGGCTGGCTGCGGGAACAACTGCCTCACCAGGAGACCGACTTTCTCCGCCAGGCGCGGATTGAGTTGGTGGTGCCGGTCGCGACGGCCCCGGACCACACCGAGGCGCTGCTGGTTGTTGGGCCCAAGCGCTCGGAGGAACCCTACACCCGCGAGGACCAGGACATGCTGGTGGCGATTGCCAGCAGCCTGGCGCTCTTGCTGCAAAAGCCGGCGGCCGCTCCCCCCGCCCGAGTGAGCGAGGCTTTTGCAGAATGCCCTCAGTGTGGCACCTGCTATGACACCGGCAGCGAGCGCTGCGCGCAGGAGCGCGCGCCCCTGAATCTGGTGCGTCTGCCGCGATTGCTGGCCGACCGTTATCGCTTGGAGCGCCGCCTGGGGCGCGGCGGCATGGGCACGGTCTATGCCGCCGTCGACACGGCCTTGGAAAGGAGCGTAGCGGTCAAGCTGATCCGCGAGGATTTACTGGGGAGCGAGGAGGCCGCCGAGCGTTTCCGGCGTGAAGCCCGCGCCGCCGCTGGCTTTACCCATCCCAACGTGGTGACTGTGCACGACTTCGGCGTGGCGGCTGGCCAACGCGCTTTTCTGGTGATGGAACTCTTGCAGGGCCGCAGCCTGCGGGAAGAGCTTCGTGAAGAAACCCGCCTGGCACCCGCGCGCTTGGTGGAGATATTGCGCGGGGTCTGTGCCGCCGTCGAGGCCGCGCATCGCCGGTCGTTGCTGCACCGCGACCTGAAGCCGGAAAACATCTTTCTCGCTCGCGGCGAGACCGGTGAGGTCGCCAAAGTTCTCGATTTCGGCGTGGCCAAGTTCTTGCCCACGGCCCAGCCAACTGAAACCTTTAGCCCGAGGTCGGACGCCACCGTGGACACTGGCACCGCCCTCGTCGGCACTTACCTCTATATGGCGCCGGAGCAGTTGCGCGGGGAAGCGCCCCAGCCGTCTTGGGACTTGTGGGCGCTGGCGGTGTTGACCTATGAAATACTTACCGGCGCGCGTCCGTTCGGGACGGCGCCGGGCGACTGGCAGAGCGCTGTGCTGGCCGGACGCTTCACTCCCCTTTCCGCTCACCTGCCCGAGGCCGCGCCGGGCTGGCAAAGGTTCTTCGAGCGGGCTTTTGCTCTGGAACCCCAGCAGCGGCCCGCCTCCGCACGGAGTCTGCTCTCCGATTTGGAAAGAACGTTCGCCTGACCCAGGCAACCCCGACACCCCTTGCCCTCGTCAGAACTATTGATTCATTGAGGCAAGGTAACTCAGAGAGCATTATCTTTGAGGGACTCATGAAACGCGCAATCATTCTTCTCGCCATCCTCGCACTGATCATTCTCACTGTAGCAGCGGCGCCTCCGGTGGCGGCTGACCGTCCGCCGGCACGAGACACTGGTCACCTCGAGCAGGGCGGCAAGGCCATCGGCAGCGGCTACGGCCACGGCG
>DATEUS010000235.1:0-2089 GCA_035282985.1 Candidatus Acidiferrales bacterium | reverse complement strand
TCACCCTGGCCGTGGCGGCGCCGGCCGTGGCCGACCACGTCGGGAAGACCGTCCGGGCCGCGGGCGACGTCAAGGAAGGCGTCCTGCTCCCGAAGAAGCTTGAGATGAAGGAAGGCAACGCTTGGAAGGAAATCAAGCTCGGCCCCACCATGTAAGGCGGCGCCGAGCTTCCCGCCCCGGCAGGGGACCCTTCGACTCCGCTCAGGACAAGCAAGCCCCTGCCGTACCCAGCCAGCGACGGGTGGTACGTTTGGGTAGGGCAAGGCCTCGCGCCTTGCCGATGTTTCTTTACCTTCACTCTACTCGGGGAAATTCATCCGCCGCAGCAGGGCCTGGAAGCGCGGGTCGTCGCGCAGCGGGTCGACAATAGGAACCACCTGGAGCTGCGCTGGAAGCCATTCTCGCTGTTGATAGGCTTTTTCAAGCCAGGCAAACGCCTGGTCTTTCTCCCCGAGCCCCGCATACAGGGCGACGAACAGAGTGGCCGGAGTGTATCCTTCTTTCGACCTTCTCCTCAATTCATCAAGGAGGCGCAAGGCGTGGTCCCTCTCGCCCGTGCGCCCGTATAGATACGCAGCCAGAAAGAAGGCGTCAGTGCCGGGGTCGCCGCCTGAAAGCTCTTCCGCTCGGCGCGCTGCCGCCAATGCCTCCTCGTACTTCCCCTGTTTCAGATAGGCCAATCCCAGGAGGCCATGGACGTCGGCTGAGTCCGGGGCGATGTCCAGCACGCCCTGCCATTCCTTCAAGGCCCGGTCGTAATCACGCAAGTAGTACCAAACCGAACCTATCAGCGCGCGGGGTCCGGGAGAAAGCGGATCGAGCTCGCGGGCGCGTGCGCTCGCGCGCAAGGCCTCGTCGAATCTCCTCATCGCCACCAAGTAGGGCATATAGGAATGGTGCGCCACGGCTGAATTCGGGTTGAGTTCGATCGCCCGCTTGAAGTGTCTTTCCGCGGCTGCCCAATCCCAATCGAACCAGTGTGCAAACAGTCCCAGGGATGCGTGTGCTTCAGCGAGAGTCTCGTCCAGTTCCAGAGCCTTCAGCGCGGCCTCCTTTCCTTTTTGTACCTCTGCCGCTGCATACGCTTTCCAGGCGTACGCTTCGGCCAGGCCGGCATAGGCCAACGCGAAGCCAGGGTCCTTCTGAATTGCCTGCTCGAAATGCTCGATCGCTCGCGCAAAACGGTTTGGCGCGGTGCTGTTCATGTAGTACCGGCCCTTGAGGTAGGCGTCGTACGCGTCGGGATTCGCTGGGCGGACAGCGGCCAGGCGCGCCCGCTCAGCAGGCGTGACGGCGATGCGAATTTCGCCCGCAATGGCCTGGGCGACTTCGCTCTGCAAGGCCAACACGCCGCGCAGCTCACGCTGGTAGCTTTCGGCCCACAGGTGCCGGTCCGTCGGGCCGTGAATCAACTGCACCGTGATGCGAACTTGGTCTGCCTCGCGCTGCACCGAGCCTTCAATCAGGGCGTCCACCCCGAGCTCCTGCGCAATCTGCGGCATGGGCTTGTCGGTGTCCTGGTAGCGCATCGCCGAGGTGCGCGAGATGACTTTCAAGGCGCTGATCTTCGAGAGCTCGGCGGTCAACGCCTCATGCATGCCCTCGACGAAGTAGTCCTGCTCGGGGTCGCCCATCAGATTCTTTAGGGGCAGCACGGCCAGCGAGTCAATCCGCGGCGGCCCTCCGATTCCCAGGAGCCGCGCCAGCCAGTCGCGGGCTTGGCCGACGTTCAGGCCCACGAGCAAGGCCGCCAGCGCAGCAATGGCCCCGGCTGCTCCGAGGAGCTGCCGGCGGGTCAGCCGTCGGCCCCACACCCGCCAAGCAACGGCAGCCGTCCCCGCCTGAACCGCCTCCAGCGCCGCCCGCACCTCGCCCGCCCGCTGGTAGCGCCGCCCCGGCTCTTTTTCCAGACACCGCTCAATCACTTGCTGCAAGTGGGCCGGCATCCGCGGCGGCCACGCCCGCGGCCGCTCCCGCAGAATCGCCGCGCTCAACTCCGCCCCGCTGCCTCCCTGGAACGGCCGCGCGCCGGTCACCGCTTCGTAGAGCACCACCCCCAGGGCCCAGATGTCGCTGCGGGCGTCGGCCG
>DATEUS010000234.1:0-7057 GCA_035282985.1 Candidatus Acidiferrales bacterium | reverse complement strand
TGGTTGGCGAAGCTCATATCCATCACCGAGGCCGGATGACCTTCGGCCGCCGCCAGGTTGACCAAGCGCCCTTCGCCCAGCAGATAGAGCTTGCGCCCGTCCTTCATGGTGTACTCGTCCACGTTGTCGCGGGTGGTGCGCTTGGCCTTCGAGAGCTTCTCCAGCGCCGGGATGTCAATCTCGACGTTGAAGTGCCCGGAGTTGGCCAGGATGGCGCCGTCCTTCATCACCTGGAAGTGCTCGCCGCGAATGATGTCGCGGTTGCCGGTGGCGGTGACGAAGACGTCGCCCACCTTGGCGGCCTCAGCCATGGGCAGGACGCGGTAGCCTTCCATGGCGGCTTCCAGCGCACGCGTAGGATCAATCTCGGTGACAATCACCTGCGCCCCCAGGCCGCGGGCGCGGGCGGCAATGCCGCGGCTGCACCAGCCGTAGCCCGCCACCACGAAGTTCAGCCCCGCCAGCAGAACGTTGGTGGCCCGGATGATGCCGTCAATGGTGGATTGGCCAGTGCCGTAGCGGTTGTCGAACAGATGTTTGGTGTGGGCGTCGTTGATGGCGATGACCGGATAGGCCAGCACGCCCTCCCGGGCCATGCTGCGCAGGCGGATGACGCCGGTGGTGGTTTCCTCGGTCCCGCCGCGAATGCCTGACAGGACGTCCTTGCGCTTGGTGTGGGCCACCGTCACCAGGTCGCAGCCATCGTCCATAGTAAAGTGCGGTTTGGAGTCCAGGGCGGCGTTGATGTGAGCGTAATAGGACTCGTTGTCCTCGCCGCGGATGGCGAAGACCGGGATGCCGTAGTCGCACACCAACGAGGCGGCGTTGTCGTCTTGCGTGCTGAGGGGATTCGAGGCGCACAGCACCACCTCGGCGCCGCCCTCCCTCAGGGTCAGCATCAGGTTGGCGGTCTCGGTGGTCACGTGCAGGCAGGCGGCGATGCGAATCCCTTTGAGCGGCTTCTCTTTGCTGAAGCGCTCGCGGATCAGGCGCAGCACCGGCATCTGCTGGTTAGCCCACTCGATGCGCACGCGCCCGCGTTCGGCCAGAGCCGGGTCTTTGATGTCGGAAGTGACATGAGGTGCGGTTGCCATTCTCTCCCTCGTTTCTCCGATGATCTTGGGCTAGCGGCGACTTGGGCGCCGCCCGACCGGGAAGGACACTTCCCTAGCGCTTGACCGCCACTTGGCCCAGCCCGACGGCCTGGCGAAGCGCTTCCGCCTTGTCCGTCCGCTCCCAGGTGAACTCCGGCCCGCGGCGTCCGAAATGGCCGTAGGCCGCCGTCTGGCGATAGATGGGCCGGCGCAGGTCCAGCGTTTCGATAATGCCGCGCGGGGTCAGCGGGAAATGAGCCCGGACAAGCTCCACCAACTGCTCTTCGTCCACCACCCCGGTGCCAAAGGTGTCAACCATAACCGAGACCGGGTCAGCCACCCCGATAGCGTAGGCGAACTGCACCTCCACTTTGCGGGCCAAGCCCGCCGCCACCAGATTTTTGGCCACGTAGCGGGCCATGTAGGAGGCCGAGCGGTCCACCTTGGTCGGGTCCTTGCCGGAAAAGGCTCCGCCGCCGTGGTGGCCGGCGCCGCCGTAGGTGTCCATGATGATCTTGCGCCCGGTGAGGCCACAGTCACCGTGAGGCCCGCCCACCACAAAGCGCCCGGTGGGATTGATATGGTACTTGGTGTTCTTGTCCAGCATCTCGGGGGGAATCACGGGTCGGACAACTTTTTCCCGTACGCCTTCCCGGACGTCTTCGATGCTGACCTTGTCACTGTGCTGAGCGGCGATCACCACGGTGTCCACGCGCCTGGGCCGGCCGTTCTCGTATTCGACCGTCACTTGAGACTTGCCATCGGGGCGAAGGAAGGGGAGCGAGCCATCGCGGCGGGCGCAGGCCAGCTGCTCGGTCAGCCGGTGAGCCAGCATGATGGGCAGCGGCATCAGCTCTTCGGTTTCGTCAATGGCCAAGCCGAACATCAAGCCCTGATCGCCAGCCCCGCCCGGATCGACCCCTTGGGCGATGTCGGGCGACTGCTCCTTCACACACACCAGCACGGCGCAACTATCGGCGTCAAGGCCGTAACTCGCGTCGGTGTAACCGATGTGGCGGATGGTCTCGCGGGCGATGTGGTTGTAGTCAATGGCCGCCTTGGTGGTGATCTCGCCCGCCACCAGCGTCAAGCCGGTCGAAACCAGGGTCTCGCAGGCCACGCGGCCAAACGAGTCTTGTGCCAGCACGGCGTCCAGCACTCCGTCCGAGATCTGGTCGGCGATTTTGTCGGGGTGGCCCTCGGTCACCGATTCCGAGCTAAACAAGTAACGCCGTGCTGATGGACTCATTCCGCCTCCGAAGGATTGCGCTTTCGGGAGTGTTTCCTGCTGTCAGACGCCTGCCCGCGCAAACGCGCCACACTAACATAGCTCCTCGAGGGTGTCAATTGAATCCCCTCCGAGCGGCGCTTTCCGCGGGGACAGCGGCGCGATTTGGGCTGCGAATGGGGAGGCACCAGCCTAGCAAGTCCTCAGGCAGGCAGACTGCCTTCACCAGCCGCCGGACAAACTCGCAGTGGGATGATGACGAAATCATTACTGCATTGGCCAAGGCCTTCTGCGTGGGTTAGACGACCTGGAAAAACTGCCCCATCCGGCGGAACTTCTCGTAGCGGCGCGATAGCAGTTCCTCGGTCGAAAACGAGCGGAGTTCGGAGAGGGAGCGCTGGAGCACGGCGTCCAGGGTTTCCATCATCTTCTTGTGGTCGCGGTGGGCGCCCCCTTCCGGTTCGGGCACAATCTCGTCGATCAGGGCCAGGGCCAACAAGTCTTCGGCCATGATCTTGAGCGCTTCGGCGGCCAGCTCTTTTTTGGAGGCGTCGCGCCACATGATGGAGGCGCAGCCTTCCGGGGAAATGACGGAGTAGAAAGCGTTCTCCAGCATGTTGATCTTGTCGCCGATGGCGATGGCTAGCGCCCCGCCACTGCCGCCTTCTCCCGTCACCGTCACCAAAATCGGCACCGGCAGCCGGGAAATCTCCCGCAGATTGCGGGCAATGGCTTCGGCCTGGCCGCGGGCCTCAGCGTCCACCCCGGGGTAAGCGCCTTGCGTATCCACCAGGGTAAAAATGGGGCGACCGAACTTAGCTGCTAGTTTCATCGCCCGTAGCGCCTTGCGGTAGCCCTCGGGTTTGGGCTGGCCGAAGTTGCGGGCCACGCGTTCTTTGGTGTCGCGGCCTTTCTGGTGACCCACCACCAGGACCGGTTCGCCGTGGAAGCGCGCCATCCCGCAGACGATGGCCTGATCGTCACCGAAGGTCCGGTCGCCGTGGATTTCCTGGAAGTTCTCAAACAGCAGCGCGATGTAGTCCAGGGTGTAGGGCCGTTGCGGATGCCGCGCCAGCTCCACCCGCTGCCAGACGCGGTTCTGTTCCGCCGCCAGCCGTTGACGCAAGCCGGCGACGTGCTGCTTCAGCTCGCTCACCTGCTTCTGTACATCGGCATCGGGCGTGTGTGTCCGCTCCAGGTCCTCCAGCAGTTGCTCGAGGTGGGCCAGTTCCTGCTCGCTGCTTTTTCTTTGCGCCACGGCTCACGACACCAGAGAGACGGCGGCCTCGCCGCAGAGTCCTTTCAACTCCGTCATCAATTCGTCGTCCACTTGAATCCGCACCTCTTTGCCGCCGCTGAGCTGGCCGAATTCGGCCGGCAAGCGGAACTCGACCAGCGCGCGCCCGGGTTTGCGCTGAAAGAGGAGATCGAGACGCTCAATCGTCTCCGGATTCAACCGGCCGACGTCAAGGTGGATTAGCACCCTTGTTTCCGCCGCCGGCAGGCCTTCTTCCAGCGGCTTGGCCTCCTGCACCGCCACCCGCACCCCGCTTTCTTCCACGCGGGTGCGACCCTTGAGCAGCAGCAGGGCGTCCGGGTGGAGACGCCCCTCCAAGCGGCGGAAGGCCTCCGGAAAAACCAGCAGGTCAATCACTCCGCTCAGGTCTTCCAGGGTGGCGATCGCCCAGCGGTCGCCCTTCTTGCTGCGCATAGGGCGCATCCGCACGACAATCCCCGCCAGGCGCACCGCAACGTTGTTCTGGCTGGTCTCCAACTCGGCGATAGGGGTGACCGCCAGCTCGCGCAGCCGCCCCTGGTAGCGCGCCAGCGGATGCCCGCTAGTGAAGAAACCGAGGATTTCTTTTTCGTAGCGCAGGCGCTCGTGCTCCGGCCACTCATCCACGTCTGGTAACGGCGGAGGCGGCGCCGGCTCGACCGCCCCGCCGCCGAAGAGCGCGTGCTGCCCGCTTTCTCTTTCCCGCTGCAAGCGGGCCCCGCGCTCCAGCACCCGGTCCACCACTTCCAGCAGGGCGGCGCGGTGGGCTCCCAGCGAATCCAGGGCGCCGGCCTTGGTCAGACTTTCCAACACGCGCCGGTTCAGCACGCGCGAGTCCACCTCTTCGCAGAACTGGTAGAGCGAGGTAAAGCGCCCCAGCGACGCGCGCGCCGTCTGGATGGCCTGCACGGTGTTGAAGCCGACATTGCGCACCGCCCCCAGCCCGAAGCGGATGCCCTCGCCGGCGGGGGTGAAACTCCAGTCGCTGGAGTTGACGTCGGGTGGCAGCACCGTAATTCCCATCTCCCGGCACTCGCCGATGTACTTCACCACCTTCTCGGTGTTCCCCGTCTCCGCCGTCAGCACCGCAGCCATGAACTCCACCGGGCAGTGCGTCTTCAGGTAGGCGGTGTGGTAGGCAAGCAGGGCGTAGGCAGCCGAGTGGGACTTGTTGAAGCCGTAGCCGGCGAACTGCGCCATCAGCTCGAACAGCTTGACCGCTTTCTTCTCCGGGATCTTCCGCTGTTTGCAGCCGGCGATGAACTTCTCCTGCTGCGCCGCCATTTCTTTGGGCTTCTTCTTGCCCATCGCCCGGCGGAGAATGTCAGCTTCACCCAGCGAAAAACCGGCCAGGCGGTTGGCAATCTGCATCACCTGCTCCTGGTAGACGATGACCCCATAGGTCTCTCCCAGCAGCTCCTCCAGTTCCGGCAGGTCGTAGCCCACCTGCTTCTGGCCGTGCTTGCGGGCGATGAAGTCGTCGATCATCCCGCCCTGAATCGGGCCTGGACGGTAAAGCGCGTTCAAAGCAATCAGGTCTTCCAGCCGGGTGGGCTGATAGCGACGGAGGATCTCGCGCATGCCGTGGGACTCGAATTGGAATACGCCGCTGGTAGCCCCGCGGGAGAACAGCGCAAACGTGGCCGGGTCGTCCAGAGGAATGTCAGCCAAGTCGAGCTTTTCGCCTCGGTTCTGCTCGATGCACTTGAGGGTGTCCTCAATCACCGTCAGCGTGGTCAGCCCCAGAAAGTCCATCTTCAGCAAGCCGATCCGCTCCAGATCGTCCATGGCGTACTGGGTGACAATTTCGTCTCGGTTGGTCTTGTAGAGCGGAACCGTCTCCTGCAGTGGCTGGGAGGAGATCACCACGCCGGCCGCGTGGGTAGAGGCGTGACGGGCCATGCCTTCCAACCGGCGAGCGATGTCGATCACCTCCTTGACCTTGGGCTCGCGGTCATAGGCCTGCTTCAGCGAAGACGACTCCCGCAGCGCTTCTTCCAGGCTGATGTTCAGCGTCGGTGGAACCAGCTTGGCCAAGCGGTCGGCTTCGGCATAAGGCAGCTCCATGGCCCGGGCCGCGTCCTTCAGGGCCGCTTTGGCCGCCATGGTGCCAAAGGTGATGATTTGGGCTACGTTGTCGCGGTTGTATTTCTCGGTGACGTAGCTGATCACTTCCCCGCGCCGCCGCATGCAGAAATCGATGTCGATGTCAGGCAGCGAGACGCGCTCCGGGTTCAGGAAGCGCTCGAAGAGCAGCCCGTACTGCAAGGGATCGATGTCGGTGATGCTCAGGGCGTAGCCCACCAGGCTGCCGGCTGCCGACCCGCGTCCCGGGCCGACCGGGATGCCCTGCTCGCGCGCGTAGCGGACGAAATCCCAAACGATCAAGAAATAGCCGGCTAGACGCATCTGCTGGATCATGCGCAGCTCTTCCTGCAGGCGCTGCTCATAGGCAGGGAGGGGATTCCGCAGGAACCCTTTGGCGGCCAGCGCCGCCAGGTGGGGCCGCCGCCGCTCGAAACCCTCCAGCGTGACTTTCTCGAAGTAGCTCTCCGGCGTGTAGCCTTCGGGCACGGCAAAGGGCGGAAAGGGATTCTCCATCTTGTCAAGCCGCACCGAACAACGCTCGGCAATCTCCACTGTGCGCCTTACCGCCTCCGGAATCGCGCCGAAGATGTGCAGCATCTCCGGGCCGGTCTTGAGGTAGAACTGATTGGAACCGAACTTCATCCGGTTGGCGTCGCTGACCGTCTTGCCCGTCTGGATGCAGAGCAGGATGTCGTGGGCCTGGGCATCCTCCGGCGTGAGATAGTGGCAGTCGTTGGTCACCACCAGCGGGATGCCGGTCTCGCCCGCCAGCCGCAAGATCTCCGGCTGCACCCCGTGCTCCATGGCCAGGCCGTGGTCCTGGACTTCGAGGAAGAAATTGCCCTCGCCGAAGATGTCGCGGTAGTCGCCGGCCGCCCGTCGCGCCGCCGTGTAATTCTTGACCATCAGGTTGGCGGTCACTTCGCCCTGCAAGCAGGCGGAGAGCGCAATCAGGCCCTTGCTGTGCCGGGCCAGCAGCTCTTTATCGATGCGCGGCCTGTAGTAGAAACCCTCCAGGTGCCCCGCCGTCACCAGACGCACCAGGTTGCGATAGCCTTCCTGGGTCTCGCAGAGCAGCACCAGGTGATGAATCCCCTCGCTGTTGCCGCTGCGCTCGCTACGGCTGCCCAGGGTGATGTAGGCTTCACAGCCGATGATGGGCTTCACGCCCCGCGCCTGGGCCGCCTGGTAGAACTTCACCGCCCCGTGCAGGTTGCCGTGGTCGGTCAGGGCCAGGGCGGTCATTCGCAGGGCCTTCGCCCGCTCCAGCAGTCCGCGAATCGTGGCTGCCCCGTCCAAGAGGCTGTAGTGGCTGTGGCAGTGCAAATGGACGAAGGGAAGGGTGCTCATCGAAGGCGACCTCCGTGCGTT